>JANXDD010000001.1 GCA_025059915.1 Bacteroidia bacterium
AAGGCGCTGGCGCGCCCCCATGGGCGGCGGCAGCCGCCGCCCATCCCATCAAAACACCGCACATTTAACCCCATGCCCCGTAAAACTCTCCCCTTACTCCTCACCTTCCTCTGGGCCCAAGACGCCGACCTTTTCATAGGTAGTGAGATTTACACCTTCTTTGAACGCTGGGATGTGCGCGGATGGGTAGATACTTTCGTCCCCATAGAGACTCGCCCATGGGGCAGAGAAGAGGCTTACTCTCTGCTTATCCATACAGACGCGCATGCCCTCCCCCGTTTAGATAAAGCCCGCTATGAAAGAGCCTTTTTCCTTCTTTCCGATAGCCTCCCCCCTCGCCCTTGGCGTGATAAACCGTCCTGGTTTCTCCCAGAAGGGCGAGACCTCTTTGTCGCTCGCACCCAGTGGGGAAGCCTCTACATCGGAGCTCTTCTCCACCTCTCCGTGGGACGCGACAGCACAGGATTTTTGTACCAAAATACTCGTGGAGCCTACTTGCGGGCTCGCATAGGAAAGAAAGTGGGACTCTATGCAGACGTATTAGAAACGCAGGCTCGCCTACCATTTTTCATTTCCGAACGCTATCGGAGTAATCTTACCTTATGGGGAGAGACCTTTGTCAAACCTTTCAGAAATAATGGCTTTGACTACACGAATGCACGAGGGTACATCACCTACACCCCTCACCCTGCACTGCGCATCAAGTTTGGGCGGGATAAAGGCTTCTGGGGAATTGGCTTTCAAAGTAGTTTTCTCAGCGATTATGCTCCAGAGTATCTCTACCTTCATCTTCGCGGAAGGTTGAGCTCATGGGAATATCACAGCTTTTTTGCTCAGCTTATTGACTTCATTCCTAATAAGCCTGATGCATGGGGAGATCAGCCGCGCAAGTACTTAGCTCTTCATCAGCTAATTTGGCGTCCTGCGCGAGGCCTCAGCATCGGTGCCTTTGAGGGAGTTATGTACAATCCCTGGACGCCTCGCGGACCCCGAGGGGTGGAAATTAATTATTTTATCCCCCTCATTTTTTACAGAACTGTCGAGCAGGCCATAGGAAGCCCCGATAATGCCATGCTAGGGCTTTTTGCCCGAGCCAACCTTCTCAAGCGTCTCCAGCTGTATGGGCAGCTGGCTATAGATGACTACAACTTCGGCAAGCGCAGAGAAGGCAAAGGGTGGTGGGGAAATAAATACAGCTGGCAGCTCGGCATCAAAGCATTTGATATCGGGCTGAAAACCTTAGACCTACTGGCGGAAATCAATCAAGTTCAACCCTATACCTACAGCCATAGCATCGTCGCAGCAGCATGGACCCATCATGGACAGTTTTTAGCTCATCCTTACGGAGCGAATCTTCGGGAGGTTACCCTTCTCCTGCGGTATCAGCCGCTGCCGGGGCTGACCATAGAAGGACGACTTTCAAATATTTGGCAAGGGCACAATACCCCCACCCAAAACTGGGGAAGCAGTCCCTTCATAAGCGATGTAACGCATGTACGAGACTTTGGGAATCAGCTTTTGCAGGGCAGCCTTTATTACGTGCGGCTCTTTCATAGCCGAGTTACTTACCAGCTGCGCCGCCTGCCCTTATACATAGAGGCAGAGGCCTTTGAACGAGGAGGCGTAAAGGGGCTGCTGCTAAGCTCACGCTGGATGCTTGTCCCAAAAGTGCTGCGTTTTTAGAAAAGAGGCTCCACCCTCTCTACCTTCGCCCGCGGTCCAAATACTTGTACCACACCTCGTGGGGACCCGCAGGTGGTATTTCTACGACTCCTGCGGGTGCCCAATGATGAAAGCCTAACTTTTCATAAAACCCTACTGCGCTAAGGCGCGCATAACACCACACGAGATCAGCCCCTCTTTTCTCCAAAAACTCTAAGCTTTCTCTAACAAGCTGGCGCCCTATACCATAGCGGCGCTGATAAGAAGGAGCTGTAGCCATACCCCGCAGCCGATAAGCGCACCCAGCAGGAAGGCTCTCATAGGGCTCTAAGAAGTAGGAAACTACCCCTACCTGTTCTCCATTCGGAAAGTAAGCCGCGAAGTGCCAGGTAGTGCGCTCCTCATCTCCATCATAACGAGCTGCCGCTTCTGGAAGTCCAGGCCTCAAAACCTGCGAGCGTAAAGGAATCACAGCTTCCGCATTGACGATACTGATAATAAGGGTCATTTTAGCCCATAAACGGATAGCGGTAATCCTGTGGAGGCAGGAAGTTTTCCTTGATAGCGCGAGGGCTAACCCAACGAATCAGATTCCATGGCGAGCCAGCTTTGTCGTTAGTGCCGGAGGCTCTCGCTCCTCCGAAAGGTTGTTGGTTCACCACAGCCCCTGTGGGTTTGTCATTCACATAGATATTACCTGCACTGTAGCGGAGCACATCCAGAGCTTTGTCTATCACCCGACGGTCCTGAGCCCATATAGCGCCCGTAAGCCCATAAGGCGAAGTCTCATCCAGTAGATGAAGCGATTCCTCCCACTTTTCATCTGGATACACATACACGGTCAAAACCGGTCCGAAAATCTCCTCCTCCATGAGGCGGTGCTTGGGGGCTGTGGTCTGAAAAAGAGTAGGCTGGATAAAATACCCCACCGAATCGTCGTAGCCTCCCCCTTCTAAAAGCGACACGGCTGGGTCTGCCTTCCCCAGCTCTATGTAAGAGACGATTTTGTCAAAGGCTTTTTTGTCAATCACCGCTGTTATGAAGTTGGAGAAGTCCTCTGGGGGACCCATCCGAAAGCTCCTCATCATCTCTATGAGCCGCCCCAGAATCTCTTCCGCCCGAGAGGCAGGCAAATAAGCTCGGGAGGCTGCAGAGCACTTCTGCCCTTGATACTCATAGGCCCCTCGGGCAAGCGCTACTGCTACCCCCTGCGCATCCGCCGAAGGATGAACCCACACAAAATCTTTCCCCCCCGTCTCCGCTACTACCCGCGGATAGTTCCGATAGACGGAAAGGTTTTGGCTGATTGTCTGCCAGAGTAAATTCAGGGTTGCCGTGGAGCCTGTAAAATGAAGTCCTGCAAAACTGGGATGCCTCAGCGCCACTTCTGAGAAAGTAGGGCCAGATACCACCAGCATGTTTATCACTCCTTCCGGCAGCCCTGCCTCTAATAGCACTTCCAGTATCACCCGAGCGGAATAAAGCTGAGTCTCCGCAGGCTTCCACAGAACTACATTCCCCATCAGTGCAGGCGCCGTAGGAAGGTTCCCCGCAATAGAAGCAAAGTTGAAAGGTGTAATAGCAACAACAAACCCCTCCAGCGGACGATAATCCATGCGGTTCCGGGTCAGAGGCGGGCTATACGGCTGCCAGCGCAGAAGGTATTCTGCATAATGCACATTGAACCGCCAGAAGTCTGCCAGCTCCGCTATGATGTCAATTTCAGACTGAAAAACAGTCTTAGATTGACCAATCATACAGGCAGCATTGGCGTAAGCACGATACTTTTGAGAAAGGAGGTCGGCTGCTTTGAGGAAAATTTCTGCTCTGCGCTCAAAGCTCCATCGGCTCCATTCTTTATGAGCTCGAAGGGCTGCTTCTATTGCTGCCTCTACTGCTTCCCGCCCCACCCGATAAGCCGTACCAAGAAGGTGAGATTTGCGGTGAGGAGGCGTAAGCGGAAAAGGCTCTCCATCCCAAAACCGCCCCCCGATATAGCTGCGCACTTCTACTTGACGGCTATATGCCTCATGTAAAGCTTTTTCTAAGGCAAGCCGCTCTGGAGAGCCAGGTGCATGGGCTAAAACAGGTTCGTTGGTAGGTTGAGGAAAGTTCCATTCCATAAAGCAAAAGTAAGCCAATAGCCTAACGTAAAAGCTGCTGCGTCTCGGCAGGCAGGGCTGTCAAGTCTCCTCGCGCTAAATGCACCGTCGTCAAAATTCCCCCACGAATATTATACCGAAGCGAGAGCCGCATATACCGCGGCTGTAATACCTCCCATAAATCCTCAAATATCAAATCTGCCACCGGCTCCTGAAATATTTCCTCATTTCGGTAGCTGAAAAGATACATTTTCAGCGACTTCAGTTCCACGCAGCGATCCGAAGGCACATACCATATGTCCAGCGTTCCGATGTCTGGTAGGCCAGTGCCCGGGCAGACCGCACTGAACTCTTCCGTGTGCAAATGAATAACTTGTGGCTGATTAGTGATAAAAGTGAAGGTTTCCAAAATAGCCCGGCGCTCGGGCTTCCGTACTTCATCCCGTGTATCTGCTATTCGTATCGGCATACTATGAAGCCGTTTTGCGAGGGTCAGGAAGCATTTTGAGCCATCCTATCTCTTGAGGAGTAAGGTAGCGCCACTTCCCTCGTGGAACCCCTTTACGCGTAATAGGACCAAAAGCTATTCTGTCTAAAGCCTTTACACGATAGCCGAGGTATTCCATCATTCGCTTCACGATATGCTTTCGTCCGATGTGGAGCGTAATGATTAGAGTGTAAGGGTCCTCTAAATAGGCTTCATCTGCCTTTGCGACCCCGTCTGATAGAGGTATCCCTTCCGTAAGCTTTTCTACTACTTTGGAAGTCATCGGCTTTACGGTAGTCAGGCGGTAGGTGCGCGGGACCTTACTGGCAGGGTGAAGGAGCTTCTGAGCCAGCTCCCCATCATTCGTAAGGAGTAAAATACCCGTAGTATTTCGGTCCAAACGCCCCACTGGATACAATCGTACGGGCGGCGCTCCCTCTAATAAATCCATTATTGTCTGGCGACCTTTCTCATCTTTTACGGTGCATATGGTGTTCTTGGGCTTGTTCAAAAGGATATATACTGGCTTTTCGGGACGTATCACCTTACCCCGATAGGTAACTGTGTCTTTCTCAGGGTCTACGAAAACCCATGGCTCCAGGACAGTCTCACCATTGACGGTTACCTGTCCATTTTTGATAATCTTGGCTGCCTTGCGTCGTGAAGCTACTCCCGCCAGGGCAAGGTACCGAACCAGACGCAAGGGACCAGCGGACTCCTCTTGCCTTGCAGTCTCAGAGCTTCCAGGCCCCCTTTGCCCCCGAGAAAGGCGCCCTTTAGGGGCCTCTGGCAGAGAGGAGGATTTGATCTTAGGAAAAGTTTGTTCTGCTTTTTCCCCTCCTATTTCCGCAGGAGCATTGGATTTGAGAGAGCGAGAGGGTATCTGAGGTTTTGGCTTCTGAGTCATAGATTTTGGAAGGTACAAAATTTACCTTAGTGGAGATTGCGGCGCTGCCATCGGCGTGAAGCAAAGCCTACATACACCCCCACCTGTATCGGACGAAAAGGCACAGCTGAACGAAAGTACGGCTCTATCAAGAGGTACGGCTCTACCACTCCACCGTAGGCTTGATGGAATATGTGCTGATAGCCCACGGTCAGCCCCCCTGTAACTGTACCAGAGGAGGGCTCCGACCGTACTCCCCATATACCGCCAGCCAGGTGAATGCCCCCCCAAAGCCCTTCAGGACTATAGGCTGGCTTGCGGAAATAGTACCGAACTCCCGTTCTTATGACTGCCCCCCGTCGTGGAAGAAGCCGAAAATAGCTCACACTCGTCAGAAGCGTCAATCCCTCCCAGCGATGGCGCTCAACCGAGGCAATGAAAGGCGGCGCCCACTGAAATAGCCTGTATTCCCCTGCAAGGCGCTGCTCCCGCCACAAAAAGCTCAGCACATCTCCCTTTATCACATAGCGAGCCGGCAATTGAGCCCCTAAGACGCTTATTCCAATAAAGCTACTCCATAAAAAGCTTCCTCTCATCCCACTGGCCATCTATAAAAGGACGCACCGTACCATACGCATACAGCGCCGTCTGATTGTCCCTATCCAAAAGCGGATTTATCTCTGTAACTTCCAAAAAGCGGAATTTCTCCAAAGAAATGATTTCCTGAAAGAGCATCCTGATTTGTGCAATGTTGAGCCCTCCTGGCGCAGCACTGCCAGTCCCCCGAGCAAAGCTGGGATCCCACACATCCACATCAAAGCTGACATATAACACATCCACCCGCTTCTCTAAAGACCTAATAGCCTCTACTACAGGAAGTAACCCTCCCTTCATGACATCCATCGCCGAAAAGTGGACAATACCATGCTTCTGAATAAGCTCCATTTCGGGAGGCTCATGGCTACGCAGTCCTATTAGAATGAGATTCTCAGGCATGATAGCTGGCTGAACCCACCGATTCCATATTTCCCATGTGAGATTAGGCACCGGATGGATACGCTCTTGATTGAGTCCCGTAGCCATCGCCAAAGGCATCCCGTGAAGGTTACCGGAAGGAGAAGTGGCTGGATTATGAAAGTCCGCATGGGCATCTATCCACACCACCCCGACTTTTCCGAGCCGCTCAGCTAAAACGGGCAAAATACACCCAGCCCAGCTATGATCCCCCGTGAGAATAAGAGACCTTCCCTCTAATGGGATTTTTCGGAAAGTCTCCCTTACTACCTCGGCAAAAGCCGCCCACGGATCTAACCTTCGGGCATACACATGCCGACCATTTTCTATCCACACCGGCTTGTCTGTCGCAGGGGAGAGCCAAATATGCTCTGCTTCAATCCATGCAAGGTGCTTATAGTTTATAGCAATCGCATACCAGCTATGCACTCCCGCAGCACCGCCCGGCTGCCCTGCCCCCCAGTCACAAGCTATAGAAATCACCTGCAGGCTCATGCAAACTACACTATTTTACATTTTCGTCTGATATTTGCGTCGTGCAAAGTTATGCGGAGTTCCTGGACCTTAGCGTAGACTTCCCTCAGGAGCCCTTTGAGGTCATAGATGACGAGCTTCATTTTCATGGCATCAATCTGATTGAGTTAGTAGAGACTTTCGGCACGCCCCTTCGCATTACCTACTTACCGATCATCGGGAAAAAAATCCGCCAAGCTCGCCTGTATTTCCAAGAGGCTTTTCTAAAAAACGACTACCACGGCCAGTACATCTATGCCTACTGCACAAAAAGTTCCCACTTCCGTCACATTTTAGAAGAGGTACTAAGGCATGGCGTTCATATTGAGACATCATCTGCTTTTGACATGGAGATTGTAGAGTCTCTTGAGCGGAGGGGCCTCATATCCAAAAAAGATACGATGATTATATGCAATGGCTACAAAACCCCCGCCTATGCTCAGCGCATCGTTGACCTTCTGCATGACGGCTTTGAGAATCTCATCCCCGTTTTAGATACTAAGCGGGAAATAAACTTTTATGCCAGCGAGTTAGATGTCCCAGCTAAGCTGGGCATTCGGGTCTCCATAGAAGAGCGGCCCGACTTTCCAGTCTATACCAGCCGCCTGGGAATTCGTCCAGATGATGTGATAGACCTGTATTTAGAAAAAATCAAACCCAATCCGAACTTTCAGCTGGTAATGCTTCACTCTTTCATCAGCTCTGGCATTCGGGACACGCCCTACTATTGGAACGAGCTGGATAAAATGATAGCTCTTTATTGCGAGCTCAAAAAAGAAGCCCCCAGTTTGCGATATTTCAATATCGGGGGCGGCCTGCCCTTTAGAAATTCTTTGGACTTTGAGTTTGATTATCAGTATGTCATAGGCGAGATTGTTCGGCGGCTAAAAGTGGCATGTACTCAGCACGGAGTAGAAGAGCCTGATATTGTCTCTGAGTTTGGAAGCTATACGGTTGCTGAGTCAGGGGCCGTTATTTTCAAAGTCTTGGAGCGAAAGCGGCAAAATGATAGAGAAAGCTGGCTGATTTTGGATGGCAGCTTGATGACTATTTTACCCGACATATGGGCTCTCAAGCAGAAGTACATCATTCTCCCCCTCAATAACTGGAGCGCTGAATATGAAAGGGTCATCTTAGGCGGTATTACGTGCGATGAGCTGGACTTCTATCATACCGATGCTCATACCAATGTCCTTTTCCTTCCAAAGACTCGCAAGGAGATGTATATAGGGTTCTTTCACACAGGCGCCTATCAGGAAGCTCTGAGTGGCGTAGGGGGTATTCATCACTGCCTTATTCCGACGCCGAGACATATTTTGATTCGGCGGGATCGGGACGGGCAGCCCCAGTTTGAGGTGCTTTATGAAGAGCAAAATAGCAAACAGGTGCTAAAAATTTTAGGATACACATGAGCCAGGTTCTCAGAGGAACACCCGTTGCCCAGAAGATTCTTGCGGAGGTGCGCCAATATGCCCAAGCTCATCCATTACGGTTGGATATTATTCTCGTTGGGCACCATGAGGCAAGTCACATCTACGTATCTCACAAGCTGCGTCAAGCTGAAAAAGTGGGCATAAAAGCCGTTCTTCATCATTTACCTGAGAAGACGACGACGGCAGAAGTAGTGAGCTTGATTCAGCACCTGAACGAGACCCCGGAGGTTACAGGAATGATTGTACAGCTGCCGCTGCCTGCCCATATATCCGAGCAAGCGGTATTAGACGCCATCGCCCCTTCTAAGGATGCAGATGCCCTCCATCCGCAGAATTTGGGACTTTTAGCCCAAGGGCGCGCCCGATGGGCCCCCGCTACTCCGTGGGGAATTGTAGAACTGCTTTTACATTACGACATTTCTCCTGCAGGCAAGCATGTAGCTATCGTAGGACGAGGACGCCTCGTAGGAACGCCCTTGACACTACTTCTCTCCCGCCCAGCCGCTTACGGAAACGCTACTGTAACTCTCTGCCATACCTACACCCGAAATCTGTACGCCTACACACGCGAAGCTGATATTGTGGTAGTGGCGATAGGGCGCCCTCAATGGTTTGGGGCGGAAGGCATAAAGCCTGGCGCCGTCATCATAGATGTAGGCATCCACAGAGAGGGAGGCCATCTCATAGGAGATGTCCAAAAGGAAGCCTTAGAAAAAGCGGGGGCCTATACTCCCGTACCCGGTGGAGTGGGTCCTCTGACAGTAGCATGCCTTCTCAATAACGTCTGCCGCCTCCATGAGGCAGCTCAATCCAATACCGCCGGCTTGCTGTCCAGATAACTATCCACTTTACATTTCGCACCCGTAGCGTATCCCAGACGAAAAGATTTTCCACGCCTCCATTGACCCAGCCGTCGTAGATACGCAGCTGCTCTGTAAAATCTTTATCCAGAAGGCGTATTTTGAGGGGCTGGGACTGAGCCACGCGTAGCCGCAGGGACCCATGCTCTGCTGCTACTTGAAGGGGCTTCTGCTCGCGCTCACAACGCACAGAAACTGCGGCAGATTCCAACCGCAGCGACGGTAATGATTCATACACTAAGCGGTAGCGATACTCATACCCTTCTCGGACCTGCGTATCATAATGCTCCATACGATGGCGCCCTGGTCCAGGGGAGGGACAGGGTACTTTAGCTATTACTTCCCAGTTTGATTTAGAGGAAGAGCGCTCTATGCGATAAAAATCGCAAGGCTCTCGCCCCTCTACTTCCCAGGAAAGATGGACAGCCCCTCCTTCGTACGCAGCCACGAGGATCGGAAAGCGCACCGGCGCATACAAGTGTGCCTCACGCTCCACATCTGAGATTGTGTATCGCCAAGCCCCTCCTATCCGTACCACCCCGATAATGGGATCAGGTTCCCATGGCACATATTCCCATCCAGATGCTGTCTCCGACGGGAGGTAAAAGGGTATTTTCCGTCCTTCACGAGTAACATTGACGCCAGAATCAGGCAAAAAAAGGACCTGCGGCGAAGGCGCGAGGTATATCCCGCGCCGAAACCTCCCTTGGTCGTCTAATAGAGCTACATAAGCTCCCGGCTGACTCTCTTCCCAAAACCGAATGAGAAAGTCTGGATACCTATCCAACCGCACATCTCCCTCATATTTACCTATAGTTATGCGCTGCCAAGGCGCCAGTACCAAACTTGTCGGCAAACGCACCGAATAATCCCTCGTTACCAGGAGCCATCCCCCCAGCGAAAGGGCTTGAGGGGTTGGATTATAGAGGTCTATGCGATGGGATGCACCTTCTCTATAGCGGCCTGGGATGAAGCGAAGAATCTCAGGCGCCTGTGCCCATACAGCCCCCCATACCAAAAGCAGCCTCACGCCGTCGCATCCACAAGGGCATGCAAAATATCAGAGCGAGTGATAATATCCCATCCTCCTTCCTCTAACTGCACCAGTACAGCCGGCATCTCCCGCGTCAGCATCTTGGAAACAATATCTACTGGCGTTGAGGGAAGCACTATTACGGGAGGGTCTGCCATATATCGCTGTACAGGCTGGTCTTTAGCCAAAGGATCGTCCATAAGCACCTCTATGAGCCGAGATTCCGTCAAAAGCCCATGGATGCGGCCCCCCTCCATGATAGGCAACTGCGAAATTTCATAACGCTGCATGAGCTCCACGGCTTTGCGAAGAGGATCAGTAGGAGAAACAGTAGCTAATCCCGGCGTCTTGCGCGATTTGTATGCCAGTACGTCCTGAACCGTTAGCTCAGAAGTTTGTTCCAGAAAGCCCTGAGCTCGCATCCAAGCGTCATTGTAGATTTTATTGAGGTATCGGCTGCCGTGGTCAGGAAGGAGAACAACTACTACATCTTTCGGGGAGAGCTCTCTGGCTACTTGCAAAGCAGCCCAAACGGCAGAGCCACTGGACCAGCCCACAAAGAGCCCTTCATAGCGTGCCAGCTTCCGAGCCATAAGCGCTCCATTCCTGTCTGTTACCTTGATGATCTTATCTATCAGCGACAGGTCTAAGTTACCTGGCACGATGTCTTCTCCTATCCCTTCTGTGAGGTAGGGGTATATCTCCTTCGGATCAATCTGTCCTGTCTCATGTAGCTTTTGAAAAAGCGAGCCGTAAGTATCTACCCCGATTACTTGGATAGCTGGATTGCGCTCTTTGAGGTACTGAGCTACCCCACAGATGGTGCCGCTAGTTCCCATCCCTGCAACAAAGTGAGTGATGCGCCCCTCCGTCTGCTCCCAAATTTCTGGACCCGTCGTCTCATAATGAGCCTGCCGATTATTGAGGTTGTCGTATTGATTGGGGTAAAAGGCTCCCGGTATCTCCTGAGCGAGCCGCTTTGCTACACTGTAATTAGAGCGCGGGTCATCAGGCGGAACATTAGTAGGGGTCACAATTACCTCTGCCCCCAAGGCTCGGAGAGCATCTATTTTTTCTTTTGACTGCTTGTCTTGGATAGTGAAGATGCAGCGATAGCCTTTGATAGCAGCCACAAGGGCAAGCCCCATCCCCGTATTCCCAGAAGTAGCCTCAATGATAGTTCCGCCCGGCCGCAGAAGGCCTGCCCTTTCTGCCTCCTCCACCATCTTGAGGGCGATGCGATCCTTGACGCTATGACCGGGGTTGAAGTATTCTACTTTTGCCAAAACGGTGGCGGGCACGCCCCTCGTTACGGAATTCAGCTGAACTAAGGGCGTGCGACCAATAAGTTCTAAAAGATTTTTAGCCCACATAGGTCACCGAGGACGCGCAGCTCCCGATGAAGTCCGAATGCCCCCTCCACCTGTATTGCCAACGGAGATACTTGGACGGGCTCCGCCTGAGGACGGCATGCTCCTTATCTCAGGTGAGAGAGAAGGACGACCACCTGACGGAGAATACGACGGAGAGGCTGTACGACGCGGAGGTGTAGAGAAAGAGCCAGAACTGCTGCGAGGCGGTCTGTAAATAGTCCCACCCTGTGGAGCCCCATAGGTGCGAGGCATATAGTTCGGCCTGCGAGAAGGAGCAAAAGTCCATCCTCTGTCATAGTACCACACCGGGCCTGCATAATACGTCCATCCCCACCAAGGGGAATAGTACCATCCCGGCATCGCCGTCCAGCCTACGCCCCACCAAGGTCCCCATCCTGCCCAAGCTGGACCCCACCACGCACTCCGCCATCCCCACATAGGCGAGAACCATGGGTCAAACCAAGGATCATACCACACTCCCGTAGAATACCGCCGAACCCTGCAAGAGTAGCAGTAATCGTCATCCCAGTCCCGCCGAGGGCGCTCCGCCTCCTCGTAATTATCCGCACGCGCATCAACATCCGTAGAGCTTGAGGGCTGCGTCTGCTGCGCCAGCCGAGCCCGATCCTTGGCAGAAAGGTAAGTATCGTTTTGTACAGAGCTGGCAGAGCGGCTGGCTCCGCAGCCCCATACAAGAAGGAGCATAATCGCTCCCAGCCCAAAGCGGACTATCGTTTTCATACTCGTGGTACTTTTGCCTACCAGACAAATATACGAAACTCATGCCAATCCCGATGCACTCCGTCAGTGAATGGTACAATGACATCGTGGAAAAAGCCGGGCTTGCCGAACATTCCCCCGTTCGCGGGTGTATGACTATCAAACCTTATGGCTGGGCGCTATGGGAAAACATCCAACGCCCTTTAGATGAAGCCTTCAAACGCACAGGACATCAAAATGCCTATTTTCCTCTCTTTATCCCCCTTAGTTTTTTGGCAAAAGAGGCCCAACATGTAGAAGGTTTTGCCCAAGAATGTGCTGTAGTTACCCACTATCGCATAAAAACCGATCCAGAGACCCGTTCTGTCACCCCTGACCCCGAGGCTACTTTAGAAGAGCCTCTCGTAATCCGCCCCACCTCCGAAACTATTATATGGAATACCTTCCGAGACTGGATAAAATCCTACCGAGACCTCCCTCTCCTTATCAACCAGTGGGCTAATGTAGTCCGCTGGGAAAAGCGTCCCCGCCTCTTCCTCCGGACCGCAGAATTCCTCTGGCAAGAAGGACATACCGCTCACGCTACCGCCGAAGAAGCCCTCCAAGAAGCCCTGAACATGCTAAACCTATACGAAAGTTTTGTTCAAGAGTACCTTGCTATACCTGTAATCAAGGGGCGAAAGACCCCCAACGAACGATTTGCTGGCGCTGTAGAAACCTTCACTATTGAGACGCTCCTGATAGACGGAAAGGCTCTTCAAGCCGGCACCTCTCACTTTTTAGGGCAAAATTTCGCTCGGGCCTTTGATGTGAAGTTTCTCAATGCTCAAAATCAGCTAGAATACGTGTGGGCTACTTCATGGGGGGTCTCCACCCGTCTGATAGGAGCGGTGATTCTCTCTCATGGGGACGAAAAGGGATTGATTCTACCTCCTAAGGTCGCTCCCATTCAGGTTGTAATCATCCCTATATGGCGGAATGACGAGGAGCGGTCGGCTACTGTTTCCAAAGCTCATGTGCTTGCCTCCCAGCTGCGAGAGAAAAACCTGCGTGTAAAAGTAGATGATGACCCTCAGCATCGTCCTGGCTGGAAGTTTAATGAATGGGAACTGCGGGGAGTTCCGCTGCGCTTTGCTATCGGTCCAAAGGACCTTTTAGCTGGAACTGTGGAGGTAGCATGGCGCCACTCAGGAGAGAAGCTCGTCGTCTCTTTCTCCGAAGCAGTTGCCCAAGCTGAGAGCTGGCTAAATCAAATCCAGACAGCCCTTTTTGAACGAGCTAAGGACCGTATCCAGCAGCAGACCTATCGGGTGGATAGCTACGCTGAAATGCGGGAGATTTTAGAAGAGAAAGGCGGCTTCATCCTTGCGCACTGGGATGGCACGACAGAAACTGAACTGGCTATAAAAGAGGAAACGGGGGCTACCATCCGATGCATTCCTTTAGATGCGCCAGAGGAGCCCGGCAAATGCATCTATTCCGGGCGCCCCTCCCAGCGGCGAGTACTTTTCGCCCGGGCCTACTGACCAGAAAAGCAACCTGTCTGTGAGCAATTTCCCATGAGAAGCCTGTTCTCCTGCCTACAGCCTCACAACGAACCTCAACCCTTAGCCGTACGAAAACCTAAGGCAAGCCTCTTTTCGTTTCACTCATAGGGTAAAAAGGGAGAACTCCCAGCCGCTGCAGCATAAGCTGAGAGCTCTTTCATTCACACTGGCGGAATGAGCCATACACGCTCCACCCATTTGAGCGTCTGAATATAAGATAAGCTTTCTGGACGAAGCGGTTCATCCAGCTCATAGACTTGAAGGGCAAGGTCATCTTTTGCCCGGCGGCTTACAGTAAGGGTGGCAATATTTACAGAATCATATGTCAGCACAGCGGCTAAAAACGCTACCGCTCCTCGTACATCACGAGCCCGCACTACAAGGGTGGGAAGCTGACCCGTGAAGTTAGTATGAAGTTCATCTATGGCGGTGATAAGAATAAGTCCGCCCCCTCTTGAGACGCCTTCAATAGAGAGAACCTCGTCGCCTCGCCGAGCCCGAATGACAATCGTATTAGGATGGGTTTTAGCAGAGCTAATGACAGGATCAAATGCGAACCGAATGCCCCTTTCTTCAGCGATGGAAAGAGCGTCGCGTATGCGCTCGTCATCTACAGCGAAGCCCATGAGACCTGCCAGCACGGCCTTATCGCTGCCATGCCCTTTATAGGTCATCGCAAAAGAGTTGTAAAAGGAGACTGTTACTTCTTCTGGCGCTCCTCCCAAAAGGTAATGAGCCACGCGGGCAATCCGAACCACCCCCGCTGTGTGCGAGCTGCTCGGACCTATCATAATTGGTCCAAGCATATCAAAAATGCCACTGGGCTCTTGTGTCATTGGAAGCGAGAACGATTAGGGGTTCCAGCGAAAAGATATAAGCTAATTTGCCCAAGTAGCCCCTCTATTCGGTCCCGAGTAGGTCCGCCCACTCCCTCTAAAAAGGAAGTTTGAGGACGGCGACGCAGATACAAAAGAGACAACTCACTAAAAGGCGTCATGCGCCACGAAAGCCCTGCATTCCAGCCAATTCCATTAGTAGCAATAGAAGCAGGAGCCCCAGGTAAAGTTCGCCCCTCTAAGCCCCGAATGGAGGCATTCAGACGAAAAAAATGTAGCTCCCCCAGCGGAGACAGCGCCTTTTTGAAAAGGCGCAAACGCAAAGAGACCCCTACACAACTCCACTGCGTCTGGGAAAAAAGTCCTTTACGCCGATCCTGACTAATAAACCGCCCCAGCTCTACGGAGATAGCTGGCTGAAGGCGCTTCTCTGCCAAAAGACGCACGCCTACTTCTCCCATGCTATAGAAGCGGTGCCACCTCTCCCCCGCTGCTACGAGGTCATTATAGCTGGTATGCCCCCCCCACCCTGCATATAACGCCACCTGTAGCCAGAGAACGCTCATTTTACAAAGATAGGGCTTTCTCTACCCTCTGTAATAAGCTACGCAGCCGGCGAAGGTGCTTTACGCGCCCTTGCAAGGTGGTGATTTTACCAAGGTCCCGAAGCCGTACCGCCTCTTCCAGCTCAAAACGAAGTGCCTCCTCATAGGTATCCACCGCTTCTTGTAACTGGCTCCATGCTTCTATCACTTTTTCCCATGCCATAAGCCGAAGATAGAAGCTGGTGGGGAAAAGTGTCTCAAAGTGGGAACTCGTGTACCTTTGTGTAGCATGTTTCTCTTTGGGGAATACAGAGCCCGCTTAGATACAAAACGGCGCTTCGTGATGCCAAGTTTGATCCTTACCCTTTTGCCGGAGGGAGCGCGGGCTGACTTTGTTCTCCAAAGGTCCCCAGACCCATGCCTCTGGCTCTATCCCCTCAGCGTTTGGCGCATGGAGCTAGAAAGATTGTACCAAAAAGTCAATCCCTTTTCTACGGAAGGTCGGAGCTTTTTGAGACTCTATCAAGCTGGAGCACAGCCTGTAAGCCTGGATAGCGAAGGACGGCTGCTTTTACCTAAGCCTCTCTGCGACTATGCTGGAATCCAATCAGACATTGTGCTCTTAGGAATGAAGGACCGCATAGAAATCTGGGCAGAAGAGCAATACACCGCCTGGAAAGCAGCTAATGAGGCTCACTTTGCAGAATGGACCCAAAAGTTTCTCGGAGAGGCGCCATGATGACGGTCTATCATGTGCCTGTGCTGGTTGAGGAGGTGGTGGAGGGGCTGATTACAAATCCAACTGGAGTGTATGTAGATGCTACTTTTGGGGGGGGAGGACATAGCCGAGCAATTCTTGGGCAGCTCGGACCAGAGGGGCGCCTGTTTGGCATAGATAAAGACCCTGACGCTCCCCTCCAAAGTCTAACCGATGAGCGCTTTCAAGGTATAAGAGGAGACTTTCGGTTTTTAGAGGAACTTCTTGAAGCGTGGCAAGTGAAAGAAGTAGCGGGGATACTGGCAGACTTAGGCATATCTTCTCATCAAGTGGATGTGCCAGCGCGCGGATTTAGCTATCGGTGGGATGCTCCTTTAGATCTGCGGATGAATCCCTATGAGGGAGAGCCAGCTTGGGCTTGGCTGAAACGGCAGCGCCCTGAGGCCCTGGCAGAGCTTCTCCGAACGTATGGCGACCTTCCTAAAAGCCGGCGGCTGGCAGAGACTATCTTGAAACACTGGCAGCCAGAATTCACTACTTACCAGCTGACTGAATGCGCTTACAAAGTATATGGCAAGAAAGCAGAAGACTTTTTATCACCGCTCTTTCAGGCGATTAGGATTGCTATAAATGACGAGCTTGGAGCTTTAGAGGCTTTGCTGGAAGCTGCTTATAGGCTTCTCTCTCCCCACGGTAGGTTGGTCATTTTGACTTACCATAGTGGAGAAGCTCGCATTCTCAAAAAGCACCTCCACAGGCCTGCAGAGGAAAATCCCGTAACTGGCTGGAAGCGTCCCCGCTGGAAACTGCTTGCTAAAAAGACTCCTTCTCCTGCAGAAATTGAAGCTAACCCTCGCAGCCGCTCAGCCACCCTCTGGCTCATAGAAAGGGTATGAAAAAGCTGCTTCCCTACCTCAATCCGCTTTATTGGATTCCTCGCCAAGTAGGATTATGGCTATACATTGCTTTCTGGCTGATTATTTATGTTGCCACTCAATATCGCGCTGAGATAAAGGTGCGGCAGCTTCATCACCTTCGTCGGGCTCTTTCTGAGAAGCGAGCCGAATACCTCCAGCTGAATGCCAGCGTAAGCCAAAAGCGAAGCTACTCTGCCCTCAAGCCTGCTTTAGACAGCTTGGGCTTGGAGCTGCCAAAGGAAGCGCCCATCCTCGTCCCTGTCTATGAGTAAGACGCTCAAGCGGTTTTATCTCATACTCATCCTTGCGGGGATTAGTTGGGTGGGGCTAATAGCCCGGCTGGGATACCTTCAATGGAAGTATAAGGACGCTTCCCCGTATGACCCTTATGCGCATCGCCCTTTTCTCAAAAAAGTTACGGGGGAGCGAGGCAGTATTTTCGCCAGAGATAATACGGTCTTAGCTACGAGTATGCCGCTTTTTCGGGTCGCAGCAGACCCAGCAGCCTGGAGCGAAGCAGAAGTAAGAGACTCTTTGAAGCAGCTTGCCGAAGGGCTTAGCCGCCTTTTTCCCGATGTGTATCCAAAAAGTGAAGCAGTGCATCGCTTTCTGTATGAGCGGTGGAAAGCAGGCGATAGGCATGTGTATCTACTGCCCTATAAAGTACTTCTCACTTACCAGCAGCAAAAGGCCGTAGCCGAACTGCCCCTTTTGCGAAAAAAGCCCGGACGAAATGCCCTTATCATTGAAAAAATAACGCACAAGCGCTCCTATCCCTATGGAAACCTTGCCCGAGCCACCCTCGGCTACCTTGTAAATGATTCAGTGGCATGGCGGGGATTAGAAAGTGCTTTTCATGAGGTTCTGCGGGGGGAAGAGCGATGGGTGCTGGTTCGCAGGCTTCCCAACGGTGTAGAAATTCCATTAGAAGACTTGGCAGAGTTTGAACCGCAGCCAGGGGCGGACATTTTCACTACCATAGACCCTCACCTTCAGGATATCGTTAGTCAGGCGTTAGAGAAAGGTATTCAGCGGCATCACGCCAAAGACGGCGTAGCTATTCTAATGGAAGTTCAAACGGGCGAGATATTAGCCATAGCCAATGGAGGAGAGCGCTTCAATCATGCAGTAAGTACTCTCTGGGAGCCGGGCTCTACTTTCAAGGTAGCAACTGCTGCTGCCCTCTTAGAGGCGAAGGCTATCCAGCCCCAGCAGCGGTTTTTTGTGCCAGCCAGCCTGAATGTAGCAGACCGAACCCTCTCCGACGGACGCAATAGCGAATTTATGACCTTAGAAGATGCTCTGACCCGCTCCAGCAATGTAGCCTTTGCCAGCTTATGCTACAAGGCTTTTGACAAAAAAAGCTCACAGTTTTACCAGTACTTAGAGCGATTCAAGCTCCTCAGCAAAAGCGGCATCTCTCTTTACTCCGAGCCTGCGCCGGCTTACATACCTCCGCGCAGTCGCTATTTCAATCCTACGACTCTGCCATGGATGGCTATTGGATATAACATTCGGCTGACGCCCCTCCAGCTTTTGGTATTTTACAACGCCATAGCTAACGATGGAAAATGGGTCCCTCCTAAGTTAGTGAGGGAAATCCGCTATCCAGACGGAGAGGTTCAAGTCCCTTCGCTTCCTGAGCCTCAGCAGATTATGAGTCCTCAGACGGCTCGCATTCTGCGGCAGTATCTCCAGCAAGTGGTAGCCAAAGGAACAGCGAGCAACATCTTCACTCCCCTTTATTCCATCGCTGGTAAGACAGGCACAGCCAAAAAAGTAGAGCGCGGCGTTTATGTGAATCAATATCGGGCTTCTTTCGTGGGATTTTTCCCGGCTGATAAACCCCGCTATTCCTGCATCGTAGTGATAGATGAGCCTCAAGAAGGAGGGATATATGGGGGGGAAGTGGCTGCACCTATATTTCGGGAAATCGCTGATGCGGTGGTTTTTCGGGATATTGAGGTAGCGCCGCGCCCTTTGGAGCCTCTCCCTGAGCGGCAGCTTCCAAGCTTACCTGTCGTAGTGCAGAACCGAGTTATCCCGCTGTATAACTACTTTGCTATTTCCACACCAGATCGTCCAGAGACGCCTGTCGTACGAACCCAACCTTCTACCCATTATGTGAGCTTCCTCCCTTACAAAGCCCCTCTGCCCCATAGAGTAGTAGGGATGAGCTTACGCAGTGCTCTATCTGAGCTGGAAAAGAATGGCTATACAGTCTATTGGCAAGGAAAGGGACCTTTTGTCTCGCGGGTACAGGTTCGCTCTGCAAAAGAAGTGCTATTAGAGCTGGGGGATGAAGCGCCTTTTTGAGCTTATCGCCGGAGTAGAAGACTGCCGGCTGATTCAGGGGAGCTTAGAGCAGCCCATATCTCAAATCACAGCAGATAGCCGCACTGTAATGCCTGGGGCTTTATTTATTGCATGGAAAGGACGGCAAACTGATGGACATCGCTACATTCCTCAAGCAATAGAAAAAGGAGCGGTCGCTATCCTCGCTGAAGAAGCAGTAGAAGTCCCTTCTCATATCACCTTGCTGAGAGTAGGAAATGCTCGGGCGGCTTATGCGCATGTCGCTTCGGCGTGGTTTGACTACCCCGCTCGCCACCTGCAAATCATCGGCATCACTGGAACAAACGGAAAAAGCTCCACCGCCTACTACTTGTATCAGCTTCTTCGGGGATTAGGCTACAAGGTGGGGCTTATAGGGACGGTTTTTTGCTTAGCGGAAGAGGACGTATTACCAGCGACTTTGACGACGCCAGACAGCTACGAGCTGCATCGCCTCTTCAGCTACTTCCTCCAAAAAGGCATTACGCATGTAAGTATGGAAGTAAGCTCTATCGCTCTGGATCAACACCGTACGGCGGGGATAAACTTTGCGGGAGCAGTATTCACTAACCTCAGCCATGACCATTTGGACTACCATGGAACATTCATCGCCTATCGGGATGCAAAGAAGAAGCTCTTTGACAACCTCTCATCAAAAGCATTTGCCCTGACAAACGCTGACGATAAAAATGGACACTTCATGCTACAAAATACTTCTGCGCGGCGCTATGCCTACACTCTACAAGGGGTGGAGGATTTCCGATTGCATCTGAGAGAGGCTGGTCTGTGGGGAATAGAGTATGAACTTCAGCTGAGGTTTAGTGGCGGCGGTTCGCTTGTAACGGAGCAAGTAGGACCCCTCACAGCAGCTCTCATAGGACAATTTCAAGCGTATAATCTGCTGGCAGCGGTAGGTGCTGCTTTTCTTTTAGAAACTCAAGGGGGGGCTGAGGCTCCAAGGCAGCTATGGAGGGAGCTGGCTCGGCTTTCTACGCTTTTGCGCACTCTTCCGGGGCGGTTAGAACCCGTTCCTCTGCCTAAGGAGCGCTTTGGGCTGGTGGATTATGCTCATACCCCAGATGCGGTAGAGAAGGTGTTGCGGTCTCTTCGAGCCCTTCTTCCGTCGGGAGGAAGTCTGTGGGCTGTATTGGGGGCAGGAGGTGATAGAGACCGTTCTAAGCGTGGACCGATGGCAGCAGCTGCCGCCCGTCTTGCTGACACAGTCATCCTCACAAGTGATAATCCCCGTTCAGAAGACCCCACCGCTATCATCAGGGAAATGGAAGCTGGAGTTCCCCCTACCCTAAAATCAAAAGTCATCACTATTACAGACCGAGCTGAGGCAATCCGAACCGCCGTGCAGCTCTCACCACCAAAGAGCCTTATCGCTGTCTTAGGAAAGGGTCATGAAAACTATCAGGAGATTAGGGGCATAAAATATCCTTTCAGCGACCGAGAAGTTTTACAATCCTTGGCCCATGCTGACTGAACTAATGCGATGGCTGGATGAAAGTTTGCAGCTGCCCGGCATGGGCTTAGCTCAATATATCAGCTTTCGTACGCTGATGGCAGGCTTTACGGCTGGGGCTATTGGGCTGATAGTGGGGGGGCCGCTTATCCGCTGGCTTCGGAAAAATGCTCTGCGAGAAACTATTCGGGCTGAGGGTCCTGCTACCCATGCAAGCAAGAGAGGCACTCCTACGATGGGGGGGCTTCTCATTCTTTTTAGTTTGGCTGGAGGGGCTCTTTTATGGGGCGAACTCAGCAGCGCCTATATATGGACCCTCTTAGGCATGGCTCTTTGGCTGGGGACGATTGGATTTTTGGATGACTGGCTCAAACGCACTCGTGGCAAGCAAGGCCTCTCTGCCCGTCTCAAGCTGCTGGGACAAATAGGTGGGGCCCTCTGGCTGGTCGTTCTCATGCTTGTAGAGCCGAGCTTTCATAGTACTCGGGAACGGGTGCGACCCGATGGGAAGGTCCGCTTATCTCCCCTTCTGGCAGAAGTAGGCTTCAAGCGAGGAGATAAAATCATTTCTGTAGAAAAGTATCCTTTTCGCTGGGAAGAGCAGCGCTTCCGTCCCCAACTGCCAGATGGAAACTTCCCCCTTTTCTACACCATCCAGCGAGAGGGACAGACGCTCACCCTCTCTGTTCCTCCCGAAAAGGCTTCCGCTGTGGCTATGGAGCTCTTCGGTCATGCCCAACCTGAAACTGTCTTTTTGACAAACCTGCCCTTCGCAAAAAATCAGCAAATCAACTACGGGCAAATAGGAAAGTGGAATCTCCCCTTCTGGCTCAAAGTGATAGTCTATGGACTGATTGTGCTTTTCATCCTTACAGCTACCAGTAATGCCTTCAATCTCACCGATGGGTTAGATGGGCTGGCGGTCGGTGTCGGAGCAATAGCATTTTTGAGCTTGGCCAGTTTTGCCTATTTCTCCAGTAATCGGATTTGGGCGGATTATTTCATGATTCTTTACCTGCCTCATGCAGCTGAGGTAACGGTTTTTGCTGGGGCGGTGGTGGGAGCCTGTATCGCCTTTCTGTGGTACAATGCCTACCCAGCCCAGGTTTTCATGGGAGACACAGGAAGCCTCATGCTTGGAGGGCTTATCGGAGCCATGGCACTAATGGTGAAAAAAGAATTGCTCCTCCCTCTAATTGCAGGAATTCCTTTCGCAGAGACGCTCTCTGTGATGATTCAGGTAGCTTACTTCCGCTACACTAAGCGAAAGTATGGGGAGGGAAGGCGCATTTTTCGCATGTCTCCGCTCCACCATCACTTTGAGCTGCTGGGCTGGCATGAAGTAAAAGTGGTGATTCGGTTTTGGATTATCGCTTTGCTCCTGAATGCGCTGGCTTTCATAACCCTCAAACTGCGATGAGTCAGCGGATAGGCATATGGGGATTGGGTGAGAGTGGTGTAGGAGCCGCCCTCCTTGCTTATAAGAAAGGATATGACCTTTTACTCGTGGCGGATAAGCCGCCCGCCCCTCACTATGCCCAAAAGCTGCAAGCTCTGGGGCTCCCTTGGCACATCACGGATAAGCCAGAAGCTATTCTGAAAAAAGCGGACTTGATAGTCCGAAGTCCAGGTATTCGCCCAGATACGCCTGCCCTTCTTCGGCTGAAGGCAGAGGGAATTCCTATCGTGTCTGACTTGGAATGGGGGGGGCGCCATTTTCCTCCTCGTGCCCACTTGTGGATAATCACTGGCTCAGCGGGAAAAAGTTCTACTACGCAGCTTATAGCACACCTTTTTCGTACAGCAGGGCGCCGAGCCATCGCCTGTGGCAATATCGGCTATAGCTTCTGTGCGGCCCTTGCTGAGGAGCCTCCTTATGAGTACTATGTCGTAGAAGCCAGCTCCTTTCAGCTGTGGGATACTTTTACTCTAATACCCGAAGGGCTTATCCTTACGGGACTTGTGCCTAATCACATAGACTGGCATGGGAGCTTAGAAGAGTATGTGCATGCAAAACTTCACATTACCGAGCGCTTACCTGCAGAAGCCCATTTGATTTACGCCGCTGATAGTGAGCTTCTTGTGCAGAAGCTGGGCTCGTACAAAATCAAAGCCCATCTCTGGCGCTTTTCCGTAAAGGCTGGAGAGGGCATTCATGCTTGGATAGAAGGAAACAAACTCATCTGCGATATGAGAATACCCGATGATACCGAGAGATGGGAAGTTTCTTATGAAGCAACGCCTCTTCAAGAGCTTCCCCAGCGGAAAAATGCGCTGGCGGCAGCGATTGTAGCCCGCTTAGCAGGACTGCGGCGGGCTGATTTGCGCCGTTCATTTGAGACTTTGGAGAAAATGCCCCACCGCTTAGAGCAAGTCGCTCTCATAAACGGCGTCCTGTATGTGAATGACTCTAAGGCTACTACCACCGATGCGGTTTGGTATGCCCTTCAGAGTTTTGAGCGGCCGATTATTTGGATCGCAGGCGGTGTGGATAAGGGCAATGATTGGGGAGAGATTTTGGACATTGTGCGGGCTCGGGTGAAGGCGCTTATTCTCATAGGAGCTGACCCAGACCCCCTCTATCGGGCTTTTCATGACACCGTGCCCATCGTGGAGCGAGCTGGCTCCATGGAAGAGGCTGTGGAAAAAGCCCATGCCCTTGCCAGGGCAGATGATGTAGTACTTCTCTCGCCGGGATGTGCCAGTTTTGACTGGTTCCGCAGTTATGAAGAACGAGGTGAAGCCTTCCGCAGAGCCGTCCAAAAGCTCCGTGGAGAAGAAGCGTAATCCTTTCAAGGTAGGGCTGCGCCGCCTTAGGAAAGCCACGCCTAAGGCAGTGTATCGCTTTCGGCGCCGCATAAAGCGGCTGCGCGTCTATCTCGCTTTGTATTCCTTCCCTCAGCCAGCCCCTCACAGCAAGGCAATAGATAAGCTCTTTCGCAGAGCAGGTAAGCTACGGCAGGCTTACCTGTATTTAGAATGGGTCAAACTCCACGCCCCTGAATGGAAAGATGCCGCCAAAGCTGAGATTAGCTACCGTAAACGCCGCTTCAAAAAAGCCTACAAGAAGCTGGTCAAGGAGGTAAAAAGCACTCTGGCTGAGTGGGAGAAGCGCTTCCCCCCTCCTTGGATAAAAGAAGAAAGCCTTCCCTTGTGGGAAAATCAAGGACGCCTTTGGGTGGAAGCCCAAAAAGAAGCCCTCCGTAAAATAGACTCTGAGTCTCTCACGCCAGAAAAGCTTCATGAATTGCGCACTATCCTACGGCAGTGGGAACTGGCGGCAGCCTGGGTAGAGCTGCCAGAAAAGCCCCCTGCTAACCTCACTACCTACCTTGGCGAAGCGCGGGACTTATATCTCCTTCAGCGTTGGCTTCAAAAGCTCGGTGCAGAAGAGTCTCTCCTTCAGCACATCCATACCCTTCGTGCGGATTTAGAGTCCCAAGCCTTGGCGGTATGGCGAAAGTGGTTCTCTTCTTAGGAGTCTTTTGGAGCCAAGCCCTTCCTACGCAGTGGGCTGCTGAAATCTTTCGCACGCAGGCAGAAGCACTACACTTTCAGGGGGCTCAAAGCTGGGCGCGTCAGCATGACCTCCTCTACATGCAAAGGGTGCCAATGCCTTTTCCCACCGCTGCTCCTTCTCCCCTCGTGCCCCTGTGGGAAAAGTATGCCTTATTTGACCTTCTACGAGAAAGCGCTCCCTATGAACTGGAGAAGCTGGCTTTAGCGGAAGCTCCCTCTTACCGTAGTGCTTTGGCACGCTTCTACGCAGCGAAATATGCTTTTCTGCGAAAGAATTACACCGAAACTTTAGAACACCTCGCTGGACTCAATCCGAAGGAGTTTCCTCCTGCTCTGCGTCAAGAAATGCAGTTTATAGAAGGGTATGCAGCCTATGCCACAGGGGACAGAGAGAGAGCCCTTCAGCGCTTGCGGCCATTAGCAGAAAAGGTAGGACCTTTTCACGACGCAGCCAACTACTATTTGGGGCTTATTTTTTATGAGCGGGGGGACTGGCGAGGCGCTGCAGCCCACTTGCAAGCGGTACAAGCCAGAGCTCCCTATGCCCAAGAAGCCCCTCTGTGGCTGGCATATGCTCTGGGTCAGATTCCAGACTTTCCGCAGCTTATCTCATGGGCAGAACGGTGGGCGGTGCAAGACCCTCCCCCGGCCCATGCAGAGACTCTCTGGACCTATATAGCTACTACCTTAGCTCAGGCTCGGCAGTGTGCCGCTGCTGAGAAATTTGCTGCCCCTGTAAAAGATCATCCGCTGGTGCGCTTGCATTTGGGCATTTGTGCTTATCAAGAAAAAAAGGACTCTGCTGCGCTGAGATTTTGGGAGCCGCTTTTAGGCGGGAAGGATAGCATAAGTCTGTGGGCCCGATATGGATATGCCTCCAGTTTAGTGCGCTTAGGGCGAAAAGAAGAAGCACTGGGGCTTCTTTCAGCCATCCCTCCCTCTTCTACGCCGCCAGCGCCAGCCGCTTTATGGCTTACTGCTCAAATCGCTTGGGACCTGCGCCTCGTAGAATCAGGCAAAAATGCCCTCTTAGCTTACCTTCAGCTTCCTAACCCTCCTAAAAGGGTAGAAGCCTTGCGCTACCTTGCAGAATTTTATGCTTTAGAGGGCAAATATGAGCTGGCGCTGCGTACGCTGGATACTCTTCCCTCTGCTGTAGTGGGAGAGCCGAGACAGCGCTTGCGGTTAGCTGCGGGATTGCGAGCCTTCGCCGAAAAACAATACTCCACAGCGGAAAGCCTCTTTGCCCAAGCATCCAAAGTAGAAGGCCCTCACACCCCTACAGCCCTATTCTGGCGGGCAGAAGCCCTCTATCGTCAAGGCGACCTGCGCAGGGCGATTGAAGCCTATCAGCAGTTCCTTCACCATCCCCGCTCAAAAGAATCTCCCCATTACGATGAAGCCCGATTAGCTGTGGCATGGTCATACCTCCAACAAAATCAAGCGGATGAAGCCCTTCGGTACAGTGAGAGCTTGCGTCGTGAGCACAAACGCTCTATCTACCCCTTCGCTGCATTTGTAGCGGCAGGTGCTTACTACCTCAAAAAGCGATATGCCGATGCTTTGACGATCTATCGGGAGCTCTTAAACTCGCCTCTTCCTCAGGGATATGTGCGCTACCATCTGGCTCAAACGCTTGTTCGGTTAGAACGCTATAAAGAGGCAGAAGAGACGCTGGAAGGTGTGCCTTTATCCTCCCCTGGAGCAGATGCCGCTCTACACTTGAAGGTAGAAATATGTGCCCTCTGGCTACACCGTCCCAGTTGTACCAAAGCTGCGGCAGAGACTTTCCTTCATCACTTTCCTCATTCGCCTAAGGCTGCGGTAGTTTTAGCGCGATTGGGTCTGGCGCAAATAGAGCTGGGTGAAAAGCAAGCAGCTGCTCACACCCTTCGTCGCGTCCTGAGGGAATACACCGCCTCGCCAGAAGCAGTGAAGCTCTCCTTAGAAGGGCTGCGCACTATCTTATCTCCAGAAGAGTACGACGAGACCTATGAGGAGTTCCTTCGGCGGCTGCCGCCTGAGAGTGAGACGCGGCTAAGTTTTGAGCGGGATCGGCTGCGACAGCTGGCAGAAGCCGAACGCTGGGCTGTATTAGACCGAGAAGCCGCCAGCATCGCTGAACGCTATCCCGCCCTTGCAGGAGAAGCCTTAGCCTGGCAAGCCAAAGCCGCCGAACATGTGAAAGACACCCTTCGGGCTCTGGAGTATTACCACAGGCTTACAAGCTATTCAGAGTATCGCCCTACCGCATGGGAAAGGCTTGCCTTACTCTATTCTGAAAGAGGGGAGTTTTCTCAGGCTCTGGCGGCGCAAGATTCTTTCCTCCGCTACATGCCTACTACAGGCTATCCTCGGATTCAGGCCCTCCTTACGTGGGCAAACTTAGCCGCTCGTTTTGGAAAAGCCGACAGCGCACAAAAGGTACTTCTCTCGCTCCTCGCTGACACCCTCCTCAGCAATTTCTCCCGTCAAAAGCTCCTTTTAGGCATAGCCCTTCTTTCTGAAAAAGCAGGTCAGGTCAGCTCTGCTCTATCTTATCTGGAGAAGGTAGTTGCTATAGAGAAAAACGGCTTAGCGGCAGAAGCTCTCTACCATCAAGCCCGTCTTCTTTATGGAGAGAAGCGGTATGATGAGGCTCGCAGTGCTATCTATCGCTTACGAGATGAACTGCCGCAGTATTTAGAGATGCGAGCGCGGGCTTATCTTTTTTTAGCTCGCATTTTCATAGACGAAAACAAGCGTAAGTCAGCCCAGCGGCTCTTAGAGAGCCTTATTGAAAATGCTCCCTCGGATGATATCCGCAAGGAAGCTCAAGCCCTCAAAGACAGCATTCCTCCGGAGCCGCCGCCCCCTCCTAAGCCGCCAAAAAAGAAAAAATAGCTCCCTCCCCTTCCTCGTTAGCTCTTTTGGGAGAGATTACAACCGACCTTTAGTGAAACAAATGTTGCAACAAAGCCCTACCTTTGCACCCATGGATTTACACGAAGTCCTCATAGGTGCAATCTTAGGGGGATTAGCGGGAGCTTTGGGGGGACTGGTTGGCGTAGGTGGTGGAACGATTATCATTCCCATTTTAGTCTTACTTTTCGGCTACAGTCAGCATGAAGCTCAGGGAACCGCTTTGATGGCATTTGCCTTCCCTATTTACATTGCTGCGACTTGGAACTACTATCGGTTTGGACGGGTGCGCCTTCGTTTAGCTTTGATTGCTGGCGCTGCTTTGGCAGTAACAAGCTATCTCAGTGCTGTGTGGGTTCAGCATCTAAAAAGCGACGAGCTCAAAAAGATTTTCGCTGTATTCCTGATAATCACTGGCGGATATGTACTGTGGAAATCTTTCCGCCCCATTCGGGTGCAAGCGGACGAGGCTCTCAGTAGAGCCCGCGAGTGGTGGGTGGGCTTATTAGTGGGAAGTATCACGGGCCTGCTCAAAGGTATCACGGGGCTTGGTGGGGGGGTCGTCATGGTACCTCTCCTTCTTCTACTGGGACGTTTAGACCAGCATACAGCGCAAGGAACAAGCCTGATGACGATGACTCTGCCTGTGGCATTTACAGCCGCTATTCCTTACTGGGAGGCTGGCCATATCAAATGGTGGCTTGTTCTCGGCTTAGTTATCGGAGTGATTTTAGGAAGTTTCTTTTCTTCCCGCATCGCTCAGAAATTGGCTGGGCGACTCTTAGCTCAGATCTTCGCCTTTACTATCTCTGTCATGGGCGTCATCCTTCTCCTGAAATAAACCGCAGAGGGAGCCTATAGAAAGCCCCAAAAAGCTTTTAGCTCTGCCCTCCAGCCCCCAAAAGGGGGTCTGCTCTACTTCCCTTTCTCAGCCTACTGCCCTTAGAACACTTTCTAAGAGTAGCAGGCTAAGAGTATGCGAAAGCTCCTAAGATTGCATTCTCTCCGAGTCATAACCTTTCCGGCATGCTTTCCGTTATCATTCTCGGTGTCGTTGTTAGCTATGGACTTACGCAGCTTTTCCTTACTCTTCTTATGCGACGCTCTCCCTTACCGCCTTTATCTCCTCCCCCCTTTGTCCCACAAGTTCTCGTCCCCTTCAGAAACGAGGAAGCTTATTTAGAGTCCCTTCTCAAAGCCCTTCAGAAGCAGTCGCTTCGGCTCAAGCTGGTCTTCGGAGACGATGAATCTACCGATGGGAGCCGAGAAGTTTTGCAAAAGCACCTCCGAGGGGAGAATGAAGTCTGTATTCGCTCTATTTCTGCTGAATGTCGCCAGGGCTACCCAGGTAAGCACGGAGCGCTCGTGTGTCTGGAGAAAGAGATAGAGACGGAGATATTCTTTCTGGCGGATGCAGACATGCAGTTTCCCCCGAAGTGGGCAGAGAGCTTGTATAAGGCGCTTTTGGGAGAAAAACATTTGGGGGGAGTATGTGGGCCGAGCCTTCCTCGGGCTCGCACTTTATGGGAAGCCTTCCAGCGAGTAGAATGGGCCTCTACTCTGTATTTGATTGCGGCAAGTCAGCGGCTGGGGCACGTGCCCACAGCTATCGGTAATAGCATGGCAGTGCGCAAATCGGCTTGGGAAGCAGTCGGCGGCTGGCGCAGTCTCCCCCCCTCGCTGGTAGAAGACTACACTTTCATGCGAGCTTTGGAAAAAGCAGGATGGAAATTTAAGTGGATTTTTCATCCAGATGTTTTAGGAGAGACGCGAGCAGAGCCTACGTTTTCTAAATGGGTGCAGCAGCGACTACGATGGCGCTTCGCTGCCCAAAACCTTCCCCCTCATGCAATAGGATATTTACTTCTGCAGAGTGCTTTACCGTGGATGATGGGCCTGATGGAAAAGTGGCTCTTAGTCATAGCAGCTCTGATATGGGGCACAGCGGAAGCCCTGCCCTTAGCCCAATTTCGGTCTATCGTAGGGGGCAAGCAAATTCTGCGCTATCTCCCTCTGCTTCTCCTTTATCGGTTCTTTCAGGGCCCGTGGCTTCTTTGGCTGCATTTTAGCCGAAAGCCTATTCAATGGAGAGGGCGAACCTACCCTAAATAAGAAAACCCCCGGGGACTCAACCCGAAGGGAATCAACCCGGGGGCCTCTCTGCTGGGCTAAGACAAAAGTAAGCATTTTTCCGTATATGCAAGTCTTCGCCCCCTTACATGCTCCTCAGTTGCACCTAAAACCACCTAAGTAGTCAAAAACCCATCCTCAGTAGCATGACTTTTTGCATAATCAAGCTTTCAGTACCTTAGTAGAGTATGAGCCAGGCAGAACTTTGGCGCCGCTCAGCCAACAAAGGCTTTTTGGGATTAGAAGAGATGCCCCTACCTGCCGGGCTTGCCGACCTGATGGCACGGCTCTATCCAGAGCCTGTTCTTCTTCTTGATAAGAAAGAAGACAAGATAATATGGGCAAGTCCGGGCATGATGATACTGAGCGGCTGCGGGGGAAATGAGCTGCGAAAGTTCTCTTGCCGAGAGTTTTTACAAAAGTACTTTTACCCCAGTGATGCCGTTCTTGACCTGCTTGAGAAAGGAGCCTCGGATGGGCAATTTACAAGCCAATTCCGCTCACCTGCTGAGAATAAAGTAGTTCATGGTATATGGATGCGCCTATCAGAAGAGGATGCAGCAGGGCTCTTTCTCCTCATGCTGCGAGACGTGACTGAAATAGAAATCCTTAGGCAAGAGCTTCTCCAGTACTCCGAGGAGCTTCAGCAGCAGCTGGAGGCTGTCCAGAGACTATCCGAGGAGAAAGAGCGAGCCTACCAAAAGCTCCGAGAGCAATCCGAAAAGCTGCGTCTCATCAGCACCGCCACAGCCTATTCCAATACGATGAAATTTATTTTAGAGCCTGATGGTACGATTGTCTGGGTCAATCGCTTCTTTGAGAAAGCCTCTGGCTGGAGCGCAAGCGAACTCATCGGACGAAATGTGCGGGATATTGGGGGGCGGTTTGCTCACCTTCTGCGTAGCCCAGAAGATGTCCCTTCCGAAGAGACCCTCATAGTCAATCACTTTCACCGAGCTCCCTTTACAGAGGAGATATACGCTTACGATAGGAAAGGGCAAGGGTTCTGGATGCTCATCACCGTAGCCCCCGTACCCAATGAAATCGGCGAGACCACCCACTACTTAGGAGCTCTCATCAACATCCATGAGAAGAAGCAGCGGGAAGAGGAGCTGCGGCGATACAAAGAAGAAATCCAACAATCTCTCACCTATGCCGCTCGTATTCATAAGCGGTTCATGCGATCTATTGAAGGACTGCGCCAGTATTTTCAGAATGCAGAGGTTTGGTATCAGCCTTTGATTGGGATTGGGGGAGATTTTTTTCAGTATGAAGCAATAGAAGGCGGCGTGGTCTTAGCACTGGGGGACTGTACAGGGCATGGACTACCAGCTTCCCTCCTCAGTGTATATGCGGCTACGGCTCTCCGATTTAGCATAAGCACCTACAAGAACGATATAGAGCGGATTCATCACTTCCTACGAGAAGATATTCAGGCTGTTTTTGGCGGCGAGCATCCCCTTTATGAAGGCTTTGAGTTGGCTCTCCTATGGTACCTTCCTGAAACTATGAAAGCAACATTCATGGGGGCAGGCCGCCCTCTCTGGGTCTTGCGTCGTGGAATTATAGTTCCTGTCGTGGAAGGACGAAGCGACATCAGCATAATCGCGAGCGGCGCCTCCACCGGCAAATCATCTGCGCTACAACACCTCTCCCTTCAAAAAGGCGACAGGCTATACCTTTTCTCCGATGGGGTTTCAGATCAGCTCAATAGCGAGGGCAAGCGATTCTCCAAGACTCGTTTGCAAAACTTACTCTCCACCACTGGCTACTTACCGCTGCATGAGCAGATGGAGATGGTTCGTAAAGCCATCCAGCAATGGGCAGCAGGAGCTCCGCAAACCGATGACTTACTCCTTATAGCATTAGAAGTATAAAGGGTCAGTAAAGGCAACCCTGTAGGAGCTTCATTCTAATGAGGAACCACAACCTCTGGAGACGCTCCGTAGAGAAAAGCCACCAAAACCTCTCCCACCGCTTGGAGGGTGGCCTTGTCTATGACAGAAAGGTCGTCTCGGGTCGTATGCCACTCAGGAAAAAAGCCCGCGCCTGTAGGGTCCCGCTGAATGATATTGACCATCGGAATACCCCCTCGCTCTGAAAGGTAGAAAGGGTCATCTACGATAGGCTCAGCAGGAAGAGGGGGAAAATAGCGCTTGTATCCCAGCTGGTCAGCCACAGCCCAAAGCCTCTCTACTAAAAAAGGAGCATGCTTGCGACTATAACCCTCTTGGAAAAAGGTAGCATTGCGCCCCCCCACCATATCCAAATGAATTCCCCACGCATAGGCTCGGGGGGGATAGGGCTGCGGTGCTGTAAGCCAATACTGACTTCCCAGGCAGTAAGAGTCCTCCACCCCCTCTCGTCCTAGGTCTTCTGCATCCCAAAAGATGATATCTACCGGATAAGGGAGGGGTTTCTGAGCCATAAGCCGCGCCAGCTCCAGCAAAACCGCCACCCCGCTTGCTCCATCGTTAGCCCCTGGAACAGGAGCCTGAGCATTCTGAGACTCTCTATCAGCATAAGGGCGCGAGTCCCAATGAGCAGAAAGGAGGATGCGCTTCCCACCCTCCGGTCCAAAGGAAGCGATGATATTGCGAATAGGGGTACCCTTGTAAGTGCCGACCTGCTGGTGCACCCGTGCGCCATACCGCTGCAGAGTCGCTACAAGCCAATCCCCTGTCTTCTTATGCGCCGGCGTGCCAGGTATCCGCATTCCAAACTTTAGCTGCTGAACTATGTGTGCGTAAGCGCTATCAGCAGAGAATGCAGGTCTATCCGCAGGGATAGAAACAGGCGGAGGCGAGGAAGGCAGCGGTGGAGGCGAGCTGCTCCTACACGCTACGATAAGCCACATAAGCCCCCCTGAAAGCCAAAACCTTTGCTCCCGCTTAATGCCTAAAAGCAATTTTCTCATGTGAGAAATGCAAAAGAAAGCTTCTCCTTAGTAGCCAAAAAGTTCTTCTAACGACAGCTCCCGAAGCTGGAGTCCTTTTTCTTTCAGCTTCTCCAGCGGAAGCCTTTCTCTGTCCCCCATGAGAAGAAGGAGACGCGGCTTGTGCTTGAGATAAGTCTCGTGGAAAGCTGTGAGGTCCTTTGCCGAGAGGTGTGGTAAAGCCTCCCATAGATCAGCTCGCCGCTCTCTATTCAGACCGAAGCGTCGCGCTTCCCAGAAGGAGAAAAACACCCCCTCATGACGAATCCGCTCTGCGGCTAAGCTTGCCATCAGCCCCCGCTGCGCTAACTCTGCCAAAGAAGGTACTACCCGCAAGTCATCTATCAAAGCCTCCATCGCATCATAAGCTTCTATCAGCTTATCCGCTTGTGTGCTGATAGAGCCAACAAAAAAGTGATGCAAATCGGGACGGGAAGGCGTGGCAAAGTAAGCATTAGCTGAATAAGCCAGCCCCTTAGACTCCCGAATTTCTTGAAAGACTACAGCAGACATCCCCCCACCAAAGTATTCGGTGAAATATGCAGCAATAGGATAAAGCTCCCGACGATACGGGACAGAGCGATGAACCCACTGAAGCACCGCCCGTACCATAGGAAAATGCACAAAATACACTTGTTTATTTGGCGTCTCCTGCATAGAGAAAAGCCTCGGGGCTGGGGGAGCTTGCCAGCTCTGAGGCACAGTAAGCAGCTTTTCTAAGGAAGCTGCTACAGCTACTCCTCCGGGCCCGTCATAATACACCTCCCACGGATACCGCCACAGCTCCGCAGCTCGGCGAGCCAGCTCCGCAGCAGTCATTTGGCGCATTTCACTTTCCGTGGGGATGTTTTTCCGCGGATGCTCTGGCCCATACAACCCATAAGCCAAAAGCATACCTTGAATAGAGCCTGGACTTCGTTTCGCATCTGCTCGGTCCTTCAAGGTGTTTTCCCTGAGGAACGCCCATGCTTGTTCATCCACAGCTGGCCTGTGAAGAAGCGAATCTACTAAAGCAATGATAGCAGGGAGGTTTTGAGAGATTCCTTCCACTCGTACATAACTTTCTCGGTCTCCTCCGTAGAAAGAGAGGCGCGCCCCTAAGAAGAAAAGCCGTCGCTTGAAGCTCTCTAAGGACATTCCTGCAGGCCCCACTTCGTCATAATAATTCATCAGCAGGGGAATCCACTTATCATGCACGCTACCGAGTGGAAGGTACCAGATGAGGGTAAATAAGCTATCGTCTGTGTTTCGGATAGCATACAGGGGCACTTTTTGCTGAATGGCAGCTTTCTCTAACGCGCTGTCAAATGCTACAAATTGAGGGGCAGGCAAGGAAACTTCCCTTGCTTCAGCCAAAAAGGCTTCGGTATAAGAGGAGCTATTTCCTCGTTCTATGGAAAGAGGGGTGATGGGAGGTTTGGGCACTTTGGGGAGCTTGGGGCGCTCTCCTTGACGCTTATAAGCTACGACGCAGCGCTTCGGAGTATAATACTTACGAGCAAAAGCTACCAGCTCCTCCTTTCGCAAACTGCGCAGCTTCGCTGTCCCGTAGAGAGCCTCTGTCCAGTTTTTCTGCTTGACAAAAGCATCTAAGAGAAAATATGCCCGATAACTATTTCCTCGCCATCCTTTCATTTCGTTGAAAAGAAGGTCATTGACGGCGGCTTCTATTAGCTTTTCATCAAAGTCGCCCTTTTGAACCCGTTTCACTGCTTGCCAAAGGAGCTTTTCTACCTCCTCTAAAGACTGCCCGGGCTTAGGTTCTGCATACAGGTATTGTGCCCCATGGTCAGAAAGGAGCATGAGAGAGCTGCTGGCGGACTTGACCTTATGGGTTTGGACAAGCCATTCATCCAAAAGTCCAGTTACGGTGTTGGAGAGAATCTGGTCTAAAACGCGAGCTATCTGGGCTTCTCGGGTCCCGTCTGGAGGGAGCCGAAAGGCAATCTGCACATAGGGAGACTGAGGACCGATTACTTCTACAAAGGCTCGTTTTCGGAGAGGGGAAGGCGCCCCTTTCTGATAGGGAAAAGGAGGGATAGGCTTGGGCTGGAAGCTGCCCCAGTACTTCTCCACCCATTCTACCACCTGCTGAGGAACTACATCCCCCGCTACGATAATCGCCATGTTATTCGGGACGTAGTAGGTCTCATAAAACCGCTTGATAGCACTGAGAGAGGGGTTCTTGAGGTGCTCTATGGTACCAAGGATGGTCTGCGTGCCATAGGGATGGTCTGGGAAGAGAGCCGCCGAAACCTTTTCTGAAAGCTCCCGAGATTCATTGTCAATCGCAATGTTTTTCTCCTCATAGACAGCCTCCAGCTCTGTGTGAAAAAGGCGAAAGACAGGACGACGAAATCGCTCTGCCTCTAACTTTAGAAGCCGCTCTACTTGATGACTGGGAACATCGTTGATATAGGCCGTGGCATCAAAGGTGGTAAAGGCATTTGTACCTTCTGCCCCCAAAGCGCTCACCATTCGGTCATATTCATTGGGGATAGCCCACTCGGCCGCCAGCTGCGACACCGAATCTATCTGCTTGTAAATCGCAAGCCGCTGAAGGGAGTCTTTCGTTTTATTGTACTTTTCATAGAGAGCTTCTACGGCGTCCAAATACACCTTTTCCCTGTCGAAGTCCTTCGTGCCATACCTATCGGTGCCCTTGAAGAGCATGTGCTCCAGGTAGTGAGCTAAGCCCGTATTATCAGCAGGGTCGTTTTTTCCCCCTGCTCGAGTAGCCACCATCACAAATGCCCTGGGTGAAGCAGAGTTAGGACTTACAATAAGCGTCAGTTCGTTGGGCAAACGATAGACATATACTTGACGGACAGAGTCTCTATAGACGAGCTTCGTTTGCGCCCAAAGCACCCACAGTAGGGCCCCCCAGCGGAGATATTGCATTTGGCAAAGATAGCTCGGGTGCATGGAAAGAGTTATCTTTGAGGCATGCGCTACCTCTTCTTCATAGTAGGCTTTCTCCTGTATGCCCAATCCCATCGGTGTGGTACGATGGAGAGGCTTCGCTACCTTTTGGAGAAAGACCCCTCTATTGCCCAACGCATGGCCGCTGTAGAAGCCCAAACCCAAGCCTACATTGAACAAATCCAAAGGGAGCCCCACCTCCGCACCAATAATGTCATTACTATCCCCGTCGTCGTTCATATCGTCTATCGCACCCCAGCAGAAAATATCTCTGATGCCCAAGTGCAGTCCCAGATAGAGGTTCTCAATGAGGACTTCCGTCGCTTGAATGCTGACAGAATCTATACACCCCCTCTTTTCGCTAATGTAGCGGCCGATGCAGAGATACAGTTTTGTTTAGCCACCCGAGACCCCCAAGGTAATCCTACAACTGGCATTACCCGCACCCAGACGACTAAGACTTCATTTGATCCCTACTCGGATGATGTAAAGTACTCTAGCCGTGGCGGCAAAGATGCCTGGCCCACTGACCAATACCTCAATATTTGGGTGTGCAATCTAAGTGGAAACCTTCTTGGATATGCTCAGTTTCCTGGGGGCGGTCCTTCCGCAGAGGACGGCGTGGTTATCAACTACCGCTACTTTGGGCGAGGGGGAAGCGCTCAAGCCCCCTTCAATAAAGGACGCACAGCTACTCATGAAGTAGGACACTGGCTCAACCTCCGCCATATCTGGGGAGATGCCCAGTGCGGCGACGATTACGTATCCGATACCCCTACTCAAGAAAGAGCTAACTACGGCTGCCCTACCTTCCCTCATCCTACCTGTGGAAATACGAGCGACATGTTCATGAACTACATGGACTACACCGATGATGCCTGCATGAACCTTTTCACTCAAGGGCAAAAGCTCCGAATGCGGGCAGTTCTGAGCCCTACGGGTTATCGGGCGGGCCTTCTTACTTCGCAGGGGTGCGCTGCGCCCGGCAGCTGCAGTGGGACCGTTACTCTTTCTGCTGCTTCCGGCTCTTTCTCTGACGGTAGTGGAAACTACTCTAATAACGCGGATTGTAGATGGCTTATTCAGCCTCCCAATGCCACCAGTATCACCCTCTCCTTTCAGAGCTTCAATCTTCTACCGGGCGACTCGGTCATCATCTATGATGGAAGCACTACTAGTGCTCCCCGCTTAGGGGCCTATTCTGGAAGCAATTTACCCCCTACCCGCACATCCTCAGGAGGTACGATGCTGGTTCGCCTCAAAACCGATGCCAGTGGAACTGCCGCCGGCTTCGTTGCTAACTACACCGCTCAAGCTCCTACCTTCTGCGGAGGAACCGAGGTCTTAACCCAAAGCAGTGGCAGCTTCTCTGATGGTAGCGGACCTAATAACTACCGAAATGACGCAGATTGCCGCTGGATTATTCGCCCGGGTCAAGGAGCAGGCATCCGTATTCAATTTTCTCAGTTCAACACGGAAGCTCAATACGACTTTGTAACTATCTACGACGGTCCCCAAATAGATTCCCGCTATATGGTGCGTCGGTTTTCTGGCAGTTCCCTTCCTCCTGTAGTAACGACATCTATACCAGAAGCTACGGTGTATTTCACGACGGATGAGAGCGTTACGGCGCCTGGATGGAGCCTGAACTACACTACCATAAGTGCGCCGTATTGCAGCGGTACTACTGTCCTCACTGCTCCTTCTGGTACCATCTCAGATGGCAGTGACGTAAGCGATTACACTAATCGGACTTCCTGTCGGTGGCTTATTCAGCCGCCGGGAGCTACCTATATAACTTTGAGATTTACCGAATTTGCCACAGAAGCCAACTATGACTTTGTGCGGATATATGATGGGGCGACAACTTCCGCACCACTTTTGGGCTCATACAGTGGAAATACTCTTCCACCTCCCATTACTGCAAGTAGTGGGAAAATGCTTATTGTTTTCACCTCCGACAGCTCTATCACGCGAGCAGGCTGGGCAGCCTCTTACACAAGCAGTACTGCGCCGACAGCCCTAAGTGCTGATGACCATCCTCTTGCGAAGGTGCGCTTCTACCCCGTACCTGCCCGAGATAGGCTCTGGATTAGCTTGCCCGAACATACTTCCGCGGAGATGCGAATCTATGATGCCCAAGGACGCTTGGTATGGCAAGACACCATAGAGGGTGGAGAAACAGCTATACCTTTGGAGAAGTGGGCGAACGGGTTATATTTAGCTGTCCTGCACCGAGATGGATATACCGTGAGCTTCCGCTTCCTGCATGAGTAGGCGCAAAATAGGAGCCGGTAGAGCATAAGAGGTCAGTTCCGACCATGGGATAAGCTTAGTCGCAGGAGGGGGCTCTTTTTGGACTTCAATATATCCCACAAACCGAAAGTGCTTCAGCTCATGAAGGATATCAGGCTTTCGCGGACTTTGCTCCGAGACTTCATGTATCGGAAGGGACCAGAGACCGCCCCAGAGCCCCCGAAGAGGACGCCGCTCAAGCCATACGCCAATAGAATTTTCACACAAGCTCAGAAGGAAATAGCGAATGGGCTTTTCTCGGGGAAGTCGGCGAGGAGGAAAAGCCTCCGGCGTGCCGGCGTGAAGAGCTTTACACTCAGAAGCAAGAGGACAAAAAAGGCACTTAGGACGACGCGGTGTGCATATCAGCTGAGCTAAGTCCATGAAAGCATACGCTACCTCTCGCTTTTTCCAGGAGGAGGGGAGGGCATCGGCTTTCTCTTGATAAAGGGCTCGGTCATTAGATGCTATTCCCCACAACCGGCTTAGGACCCGTAGGACATTCCCGTCGACTGGAAGGAACCCCCTCCATCCTGTGAAGCTCAGAATCGCCCGTGCCGTATAAGGACCAATACCTGGCAAACTCTCTAAAAGCTTAAGAGGGTCAGGAGAGGCCCTAACTGCTTCCCATCCGCCGAGCCAGTGGAGCTGGCGAGCCGCCCGATGAAGATTGTGAGCTCGTTGGTAGTAACCCAATCCCTGCCACACTGCTAAAACCGCCTCTATCGGCGCTTCTGCAAGTGCCTCTAGCGTAGGAAACCGCTCAAAAAACCTTGCTATGCGCCCTTGAGCTTGAGCTATCCGCGTCTGCTGAAGAAGCGTCTCTATAACCCAAATATGATAGGGTTCCTGCCCTTCTCGCCAAGGCAAATATCGCCCGTAGGCTTTATACCATCTCAGAAGAACTGACAAGAGCTCACTGTTCAGCTCCTCTTGCATTTTCTGCGGGCTCCGCCCAAAGGTAGCCTACATTTTCCACATCTGTCCGGCAAGCCTTTTCGCATATACGATATCCAACTTCTCGGAGCACAGCCTCTACTCTTTCCCACGTCCCATGAACCTCCAACCATAGGGTAGGACCAAACCTTTGTAAAGTTTGCCGAGCTCCTTGTAATACCAGCTCTTCCGCCCCTTCCACATCTATTTTCATCCAATCCAGCCTATTCAGCCCATACATCTCCGTTAGTTTATCTATGGGGAATGCGGGCACCTCACCCTTATGAGAGAGAAGGACTCATGGGCTCCAGCCAGACCCTCAATCTTCAGCCGAGCAGCTTCATGCCATGCGGCCCCATATATGGGAAAAAAGCGCTGACAAGCGGAAAAAGTTGAAATATTTTGCAAAAGGTATCGATAATTTTCGTAGCTTGCTTCTATGAGAAAAACCTCACAATCAGTCGGCATAAACCTCGCATGGTAAAGGCTCCAGTAGCCCCGATGAGCTCCCACATCTAAACCAACTTTGCCCTTTGACAAGGCACCAAGCCAGCTCTGGGGAAATGCATCGCCCTGAGAAGTAGCAATAAACCACACAAGAGCTGTGCTATCCACTAACGGACCTTCGTCGTAACGGTACTTGCGATTATGAAGAGGAATCGGCCAAGTTATCCAGTGCTTTGAAGGGTTTTGCATCAGTCTATTCCATGTCTCTGGCCCTTTACCAAATCGGAATTCATACCACCATCGTCTAGGCAGCCAAAATGCCCCGTTTATCCATAGCGCAAGCGTGTCTATCCATCTCTCCCCTCGGATCTTCAAGAAATCCCTTACCATATTAGGGCTACACTTCCCCACGTGAAGCCAGAACCAAACGCAGCCAGAATCACCTTATCCCCTGCTTTTAGGCGCCCCTCTGCCTGTGCCTCATAGAGGCAAATCGGAATGCTTGCTGCAGTAGTATTGCCATATTTGTGGATATTGTTGAAAAACTTCTCCATCGGCAGCTGGAAAAAATCCGCAACAGCCTGCACTATTCGGATATTAGCTTGATGAAGGATGAATAAATCTACTTCTTCGGGCTTCCAGCCCTGAGCAGAAAGGGCCACTTGTACGGCTTCGCCCATACGCTGAACTGCATGACGAAAAACCTCTTTACCATTCATATACGGACGCATGCCGTAACTCCCAGGAAGCTCATGGCTCCGAGTCGCAGAGGAAGGCTCTGCTATGCAAAGTTCCATGGCATAAGCCCCTTGACTGTATAAGTGAGAAGAGAGAATCCCGCGGTTAGGGTCTTCGGTGGCTTCTACAACAACTGCCCCTGCCCCATCCCCAAAGAGCACACCCACGGTTCGCCCCTCAGGATTGTAATCCAGCCAGGTAGACTGAATCTCTGCTCCTACTAAGAGGATACGACGATACATCCCCGAGCGAATAAACTGATCCGCAATGCTTAGCCCATATACAAACCCTGAGCACTGCTGCCGAATGTCCAGAGCAGGCGTAGTCTCTAACCCCAGCTTATGCTGCAAAAGCACCCCCGAACCGGGAAAATACAAATCTGGACTAAGGGTAGCAAAAATTATCAGGTCTATATCTTGAGGGCTGAGCCCTGCTTGCTGTAGAGCTTCTTGGGAGGCATACAATCCAAGCTCAGCTGTACTGGCTGGCTCCTCCACCCAGCGCCTTTCTTTGATGCCAGAGCGCGTGTAGATCCATTCATCACTGGTATCGTACCAGGCTTTGAGATCGTCGTTTTTGACAACCTTAGGAGGCACGTACATGCCTACCCCAGAGATGTAAGCCCTCGGCATACCCAAAAGTACGACTAAAAAAATGCGACCTTTGAACATGCGCATCTGGATAGCCAGTGATCACGCTGGCTTTTTACTCAAGACTCACCTCAAAGCTTGGCTCACAAGCAAAGGCTATGAAGTAGTAGATATCGGCACTCATTCAGAGGAGAGTACGGATTACCCGCTATGGGTTCATCGGCTGGCTCAGAGCTTCCCTCCCGAAGAAAGAGGAATTCTCATCTGCGGCACAGGCAATGGCGTGTGTATGACTGCTAACCGTTATTCTCATCTGAGAGCCGCCTTAGCTTGGAATGCCGAAATAGCGCGTCTGGCTCGCGCCCATAATGATGCAAATATTTTGTGCCTACCTGGGCGATTTATTTCTTCAGAAGAAGCCGAAAAAGCTGTGGAGGCCTTTCTTCAAACGCCATTTGAAGGGGGGCGACACGAGCGCCGCATTAGCCAAATCAATCAGCTTTCTATATGAGGCTCCTCCTATGCATCAGTGGATTATATGCTCAGACCCTTTTGCTGGATAAACTTCCTTTGGGACCGTTAGACACCTTGGCGATAAAATCTTTTCATGCCTCTGTCTCCAAGTCAGAGCTGCAGGGACATCTTTACTTCCTTGCCAGTGATGAATTAGCTGGGCGCGAGGCGGGAACACTATATGAGAAAGTCGCCGCAGCTTACCTTATTGCTCAGCATCGCCGCTATGGAAACGAGCCCTTTCTCCCTAATGGATACATTCATGCTTTTCCCTTACACTCCTCTCGGCATGAGAGGAAAGCCAGCCGAGAGAAGAAGTCCGCTTCTGAGCCTACTCCAGACACACCCATAGCATGGAACGTGCTGGCATGCCGGCGGGGAAGTATTTTCCCCAGCGAGTATGTGATCATTTCTGCTCATTACGACCACATTGGGCAGACAAACGCCGGCGAAGTATATAACGGGGCAGATGATAACAGCTCTGGTACCGCTGTCCTTTTGGAAGTGGCGCGGCTTATAAGCCTTCTGCCGCCGCCGAAACGTACGATTGTATTTTTTCATACCACTGCTGAGGAAAAAGGACTCTTAGGGGCAATGCGCTTCGTGAAGGATTCTTTAGTACCGTTAGATTCCATTGTTGCCGTCCTCAATGCAGACATGTTGGGGCGCACTGATACGCTTCATCCGCCGGATGCGCCTTATTTGTATGCAATTGGCAGTGAAAAAGCTACTCCCCGCCTCAAAACTCTCCAAGAAGCAGTTAATAATCTCTGCTGCGGCTGGCTACTGGATTATCGCTATGATGACCCTAAAGACCCGCAGCGGCTGTTTTACCGCAGTGATCATTATGCCTTCGCCAAACATGGAGTGCCAGTTGCATTTTACTTTGGAGGCCTCCATGAGGATTACCACAAAACAGGAGATGATGTGGAGAAAATAAACTTTGACAGACTCGCCCGAGCGGTGGCGTTTATCGCCAGTTTAGCATGGACTTTGGCGAACTTATAGAATGCCACCTTCCGCAAGCCTAAATCACTCTCAAAACTCCTTTGGAGCACTCTACTTCCCCCTTTCAATTCCAGCGCAGCTTCACCTCTAAGTACGCTCCCGCTGACGTGAGTCATGGGAACCTCTGAGCCGAAAGTATCCACTCCCATCCCCTGTCTGCAAATGGCTACATCCAACTGACTGATACCCTCCGTGATATAGGGCTTTCTTGTCTCCGTATGTTATGACCTTAGTGTGCTGCAGGCAATCTCTCTTAGGAAAGAGACGGCTTTTCTCGGAGGTTCAAAATTCTTTTCATCCTCTCGCCCACAATGCGAAAATGCTCACCAGTACAGACACTACTGTAAAACCTATTGTGCTGACCCATAGTACAGTCCGAAATCGCCGATCTATCTCTTCCCGCTGCTCGGCAAAACGCTTATCTATCTCGCCCTTCTGCTCGGCAAGCGCCCTCATCACCAGCTCAAAGCGGGCATTCATCTCTTCCCTCACCTCCGCAAAGCGCCTATCCATCTCTGCCTTCTGCTCAGCAAACCTCCGGTCCATCTCTGCCCTCTGCTCAGCAAAGCGCTGATCCATGTACTCCCGCTGCTCATTCAGCATCCGCACCACCACCTCAAACCTCCTATTCATATCCTCCCTCACCTCCGCAAAGCGCCGATCCATCTCTGCCTTCTGCTCTGCAAAGCGCCTGTCCATCTCCGCCCTCTGCTCCGACAAAAGCCGCGCCACCCACTCAAACCGCCTCTCCAGCTCCTCCCTCAGCAGCGTAAAATACCGCTCCTGAAATGCTCGCTCCGCCTCAAACCGCTGCCCCACCTCTTCCCCAAATGCCCTGAGTGCCACCTCCACCCGCTCTAAGCGCTGAAGCAGGACATCCTCCCCAGAGCTGGGTCTGCTCAAAAGCTCTAGCAAAAACTCTAAAAACGCATCATCCACCTGCACACCACGCCGCCGAGCAAGCTCTCTCAGCTCAGAGAGGGTCACCTTTACAAAGATACTCAGAAAAACCTCATCAGTTGCCCTACTGACATCATGGATACAGATTGGAGTTCATCATCATACTCCTTGGAGGAAAGGGTTGCTTCCGCCTTTCGATAGCTGGCCCGAGGGGCAGGCATCTCTCTGAGTCCTGCCCCACAAATGAAGTCCCGCCCGCCAAAAGCCTCTAAAAAACCCCCGAAAGCCTAAGCGTGGACCTTGACCCTATTCGACGAGAAGTCCAGCTCTCCCTCTGAAGTAAGAGCAGATTAGCTTCATGGGTGAAGGTCTGCTTCTTTTCCCCTCCGAGCCAGTTCCGCATCCGCTTCTTCATATGCGTGATAGCCCAGCAGTTCATACAGGTCTGAGCGGGTTTGCATTTGAGAAAGAAGGCTTTGAGTTTCACCCCGACTGTGAAGATGAGAGTAAAACTGCTGCATGGCTTTTGCTGCGATACGAAGAGCAGAGACGGGAAAGAGAGCAATCTCATACCCCAGCTGAAAAACTTTCTCTGCCGTGAGAAGAGGAGACTTACCAAACTCAGTAAGATTAGCCAGAAGGGGAGCTGTAAGGGCAGCTCGCACCGCCTGAAATTCCTCTACTGTAGTTAGGGCTTCAGGGAAGATTACATCCGCCCCTGCCTCTATATAGAGCCGAGCGCGGCGAATAACCCCTTCTATTCCTTCAATCGCTTGAGCGTCGGTTCGGGCTACGATAACTAATGAAGGATAGAATCGGCGCACCGCATGAATCTTTTCTGCCATAGCTTCTGGGGAAATAAGTCGCTTGCCGCTGAGATGACCACACTTTTTAGGCATTTCTTGATCCTCCAGCTGGATGGCAGCAGCTCGCGCTTCTACAAGATGCCGAGCCAGACGAATCGCATTCAAGGCTTCGCCCAAGCCCGTATCTACATCCACCAGGAGAGGCAAATCCGTCGCTCGTACAATCGCTCGGCTTCGTTCTACAATCTCATCCAGCGTAAGCAGTCCTAAGTCAGGCAGTCCCAGACTGGCTGAAAATGCCGCTCCTGATAGGTACAATGCCTCAAAGCCAGCAGCCTTAGCCAAAAGAGCAGCCAGCGGATCATGCGCTCCCGGAAGGATAAGCCGCCCCCGCCGAATACGCTCTCTAAATGCTTCAGCCAGCCTTTCCTGAGAAGAAAAGCTTTGTAGAAGCCACGCTTTCATCAGCTGGGGTGGGATAAAAGCTCCATTAGCTCATCTATATCCATGTCCAAAAAGTCTGGACTCTCTGCTATCAGGGTATATATCTGTCTGGCTTTTTTCCCAGGAAAAGCTCGCTCTACTGCCTGAGCAAATTTTTCCCGCAGAAGAGGTACAGCTTCTGCTCGGCGCCGTCGATGCCCAATAGGATACTCCACAAGAACTCGCTCTGTGGATTCCCCATTTTTGAAGAAAACCTGCACCGCATTAGCGATGGAACGCTTGTCAGGGTCCAAATAATCTCGGCTGAAGTCTGGATTTTCTCTCACCTCCATGCGCTGAATAAGGGCGTGGATGCGAGGGTCTGAAGCTATGGGCTCTTCATAGTGCTCGTATGCCAGCGTCCCATAAATCAACGCTACCGCTGTCATGTATTGAAGTGAGTGATCCCTATCCGCTGGGTTACGGAAAGGACCCGGTTTGTCTATGATGCGTACAGCAGACTCCTGCGTTTCAATCACTATCTTTTCTATTTCTTCTAACCTGCCTTTTACTTGGGGGTGAAGCTGCAGAGCTGCCTCCACTGCAGTTTGCCCGTGAAACTCTGCAGGGTAAGAAACTTTGTAGAGAATATTCTCCATCACATAGCTACCCAAGGGACGGGCTAAGCGAACGGGCTCTCCACCGAGTATGACAGCCTCAAAGCCCCACTTCGGGGCAGTAAGAGCTGTAGGATAGCCTACTTCTCCTTTGAGGGCGAAAAATGCTAAGCGAACCCCCCGACTTGCAGCATCCGCTGCTGCCCAGGACTTACGAGGTCCTGTGTTTGGAAAGTGGCGATAGGTACGCAAAGCAGCCCCGTCAATAAAAGCGTGGGAAAGAGCACTCAAAATCACCTCCTCATCTCCCCCTAAAAGATGGGCAGCCACCGCCGCCGAGGCTACCTTCACATAATGCACATGGTCAAATCCCCGACGATTCAAGCTAACCTCCAGCGCCAGAACCCCCTGAATCTCATAGGCCTTTATAGCTGCTGTAAGAGCATCTCGTACTTTGAGAAGTTTTTTACCTTTAGAGCGGTTTTTCTGACTTACATAGTCTCCTACGGCTAAAATAGCTCCGAAGTTATCAGAAGGGTGGGCCCATTCCTTCGCCAGCCATGTGTCATTGTAGTCCAGCCAGCGGATGAGGGCGGTGATAGAAAAAGCCCCTTGAACTGGGTCTACTACATGGGAAGTGCCCGGCACACGTACGCCATAGGGGACTATCGTGCCTGGGACGATAGGCCCTATGAGCTTAGTGCATTCAGGTTTCTCTAACGCCATGAAAGCACACGCCAGAGAGTCCATTAGAGAAAGGCGAGCTACCTCATAGCTCTCCGCGCTTAGATGGACTTCTTGATGGACATATTCTGCTATGTCCTGCAAAACCTTATCGTAGGTGCTGCTCATATCTTTTTACCTCTGGGACCTTTATACAGGACACGGGGACGATAGAGACGATTTTCAGAATGCTGCTCAATAATATGGGCCAGGAGTCCCACTGTCCGCGCCGCAAAGAATATGGGGGTGTAAAGTTCTATCGGTATGCCCAAAAGGTAATATACTGGGGCTGCATAGTAGTCAAGGTTAGGATAGAGCCCTTTCTCTGTGCGCATGATATCTTCTCCTACTTGACACATCTCTACATACTCTTGCCCGCGGCCGGCAGCTTGGACGAGGTTTTGAAGCACTTCTTTGAGCAGCTGGGCTCGCGGGTCCATGCGGCGCATATAGACCCGATGACCGAAGCCCATGATTCGCTCTTTTTTTGCAAGTTTTTGACGAATAAGCGCCTCTAAGCCTTGACTATTTTTGGCTTCTAAAAGCATGTACATTACAGCTTCGTTGGCACCGCCGTGAAGGGGACCCTTGAGAGAAGCTACTGCCGCAGTAAGAGCTCCATACATGTCAGAAAGCGTAGAGGCTACTACTCGGGCTGCAAAAGTAGAATTAGGCAGCTCATGCTCACTGTAAGCGATAAGGCTCTGCTCAAACGCACGCACCTCCGCAGCAGAGACTGGGCGGCGCACTAAAACCCGAAGGAAATTTTCTGCCAGTGAATATTCAGGAGAAAAGCGCTCAGGAGAGCTCCCCTGGGCTATATGATGCAGATTAGCAACAATCTGGGCTATTTGACCGATGACTCGGGGAGCTCGGTTTTTTTCAGAGGCAGGATCGGCGGAGTTTGCTTCTGGGTCAAACCCTGCTAAGGCAGAGACTGCCGTACGCAAGCGGTCCATAGCATGCATTTGAGAGGGGAGAAGCTTCAAAATCTCATATACCCGAGGGGGAACTTCTGCCTTCGTCATCTCAGTCTCTATCTCTGCTCGGCGCTGGGGCGCAGGAAGCTCCCCATCTAAGAGAAGCCCCACCACATCACTGTATCCCTTCTGCCGAATCAGAGCCAGCAGGTCATAGCCACGAATAACTATCTCTTCCTGTTCCGTGTCTAAGAAGGACAAGGAGGTTTCTGCGGCAATAACGCCCTCTAAGCCGGGGCTGTAGGATTTAGTTTCATTCATAGGTCTGGGCAAATATAGGGCAAGCCCTGAGGTCAGAAAAAGATGGCTTTCGTCAGAGGCAGAAAAAGGAAGGAAACGCTTCAAAAGCAAAGATGGGACAGCTAACTACCTTAGCTAAGTGGCTACGAAAGCATTTCAGGAGTGAAAGGAGTGGAAATTGAAGCTTACACTTATAAGTCCCCGCAAGGGAAAGAATTGTTTCACAACTACGGAGTAGTTGTCTCCCCTGCTCAGTCCAACTCCTCTCCTTAGCAATCCTTTATGCCGCCGGTCGGTAAGTGAAGGTTACTTTTTGCCACCCCATACTCTCGCACAAACGACGCAAAAGTGCTTCTGCCTGGGTGCGCGCCGCTTCTACTGGAATTTCTCGGGACAGTCGGACTCGCAGAGACTCCTGAGCGGCAGAGAGGGCTTCTCGCACCCGCTCTGCTTCATTCCCGCTCCACCATTCCACCACCGAAAAATCCGCATCATATACCTGAGAACGGGAGGGGTCTACTTTCACCATGCAGACTTTGGGTGGAGGCAGCTCTAAGGAAAGGGTTCGGCTCTCCCAGTCAGAGGATACTACTTTCACCGCAGAAAAATCCATGCAGATGCGCGCCTCTCCCGCCAGTATCATAAGGAGACGAGAGCTCGTAAAGGGAAGAGTATAATGCCATTCCTTCCGCATTACATCGCGGACCTGATACTGTAGCAGTTCTATTTCTCCCAAAGCTGTGATTTGCTGGACAACAAAGTTGTGCTGCTCTGCCTCTTTTGAAGGCTTAGGAGCTGCGGGCGGAGAAGCTTTACGCAGCAAATACAGCACCCCTACTCCACCTACTGCTACCCCAAGAAGTCCAGTCAGCACATAGCTCAAGAAAGCACGCACCCTTAGCTCTGTTGAGTACGCAGAGCTCTGGGCACTTCTATGCGAGCGATAGCAGTATCAGGCGAAGAAAGTACCTGCAGGCCAGGGAAAGAGATCTTTCCAGCCGTTAGCGTTTTACCCAGTTTTAGAGACGAGATGTCTATTTCCAAGACGGCGGGAAGGTCTTTCACTTTCCCCTTTACTCGCAAACGGCGCGTCAGTGGAACTAACTTTCCTCCCATTTGAACCCCCTCAGCTATCCCCACAAGCTTGACAGGTAGAGCCACCGTAATCTCATCCTCCGGGCCACATGCCATAAAATCCAAGTGCATCACATAATCATGCACCGGATGCAGCTGATATTCCCGCAGGACTGCAGTGTAAGTTTGCCCGTTGAGCCCTATTTCAAAGAGGTAGACATGCGGGGTGAATACTATCTTATGAGCCTCGCTCTGAGAGAGGAGAAAATTTTCTTGAACCCCTTTTCCGTACAGAGCACACGGCACCTTTCCGGCACGACGCAAACGGCGAGCTTCACTACTGCCCTTAGCCACTCGGGGCTCCCCACTTAGCCTATACACCTGCATAGCGCACCCGGGAGGACTCGAACCCCCAACCGCCAGATCCGAAGTCTGGTGCTCTATCCAATTGAGCTACGGGTGCAGGTCTGCAAAGGTATGAACTTTACTTCTCTCAAACATACCTCAGCAGGAAAATAATCAGCACAATCAGCGCTATCAGCACAATGATCACATCCAGCGGCCATGGAAGCAGCCAGTACAGAATACTCACTATCAGCCCAATAATCAAAGCAATAATCAACAGACGCACAAGGTCATCTGTAGCTGTGCGGAGCTTCTCTTTGAGAGCTTGCCATGCATGATGAGCTCTGTCTTTTAGTCGCTGCCACCAGGATTTTCGTTTGATGGGAGCGGGAGTAGAAACAGTCGCAACCTCCTCGGTCAGAAAGTTAGTAGGTGTAGTAGCTGCACCATAGGCAGAGCTAACAATGGTCAGCCCCACCAGTATCCACAGGAAGTTTTTCATATCCTACAAAGGTAAAAGCCTAATCGCAGAAGCAGCTCATTTTCCCCAAAATCTATTGTGAAAAGGCTACTGAAAGCTCAGCTGTGTGCGCGTTTGGTTCCTTACATAATCTGAGACTTCTATAGTGAAGCGCCGCCCTTTACGACGAGGGAGGTATAAGATGCGCTGCGGCTCGTAGTATTCTGGATAGACGACCCCTTTTTCCGAAGAGATACGAAAACTGTAAGGATTCACTCCACTGCCCAAATCCTCTATAGAAACAAGATAAAACGGACCGGCAGGCTTTAGCGGCCGAATCTGCGGAGGCGTATTGTCTTCCATCACTACATAAGCTCCCCAACTGCGCACAGGAATGCGCCATACTCGCCCCACCCTCTGCGCTCCTCGGACAGGCGACCAAACTTCTTCATACCAAGGACGAAATAAGGGATAGCTTTTCTCTATGCGCACATTTTCTGGGATCCGCCAAATGAGTTCTGCTGGAAATCGTAAGGGAATATACGGATCCCCTATGAGCAGCCCCTCGCCGAAAATAGACTTGTCAGGTTCCACCCGTAAGTAAAGCGTGTCTTGTAATGTCTCTGAAAAAATTCTAAGCGTACAAGCTGCTGTGAGGGGCAGTTCATAGGGCACCCCTGGCGGCACACAAGCCCGCACATAGGTAGGAAAAGCCTTCCCATCTGGAGAAAAAAGAGTATCTACCAAACGCCCCCCAAGCCAAAGCGGCTTCGTCGGAGAGATAGTGTCCTTCTGAGAGGTAAAGAAAACACTCCGCACACGCAAAAGCCCTTCTTCTATATCCCATAAACGCCGAGGATGCAGAGGATAATAGCGGATAGACGTGGAAGCGGAGTCTCCTGATAGGGTTATGCGCACCTCGGCTTGATTGCCTGCATAGTCCTCTGCTTGCAAGATGTAGGTAGTCATCACCCCCGGAGGAACTTCTATGACCCCAGAGCCGCTACTCCATGGAAAGGGTACAGAAGGATCATACAACCGCCCAACACCTATCCGATACACTTGCTGATAAGCATAATCAACATGCCATTTTAGAAATCGCCTCCAATCAAAATCCAAAGTCTCCCACTGAGCTTTATACAGAAGTGCTCCAGAGGGCCCTATGAGCGCCAGCTGACGCAGTCCAAGCCAAGCAGTTCCACCGCCCGACCTGTCAGCAGCAGTGTAGAGAAAACCCACTTTTCCACTAACTCTGATAGTCTCAGGACAGATGTAGATGCGCTTCTGAGAAGAACGGCTCACCTGCCTGAGGGGAAAAAATGTTCGTTCAGAGCGCCCCTGAATGTGTGCATCCCGAGAAAGAGGGGATAAACCCACCCTAAAAAATACTGGCGGTTCCGTATCTCGTAAAGCTGGAAGGTACTTTAGGGGCGATAAGGGTTCATCGCGTAGGGTTCGCACCTCAAAGTGCAAGTGAGGCCCGAATGAGTATCCGCTATTGCCCGCCCATCCCAAGGTGTCTCCAGCTCGTACGCGCCACTCCTCCGGCCCGAGGAATTTTTCTACTTCAAATCGCTTTTGCGCCTGCTGAAGAGCCTCTACTATGGCCTCTCCCTTCGGAGCGAAATGGGAAAGGTGCCCATACACGGTAATAAGCCCCTGTGGATGCCTCACATAGACCACCTTGCCAAAGCCGCCATGACTGACCCGAATCCGAAACACATAGCCCTCACCTGCGGCTAAGACGGGAACTTCTCCGATTCGCTCTCCTGTGGGAATATCTATGCCCATGTGCATGGTGTAGGTGCGCATCTCACCGAAGCTTCCGCTGAGAGCAATTCGTCCGGGAATAGGCCATTTGAGCTGGAGCCAGAGGA
>JANXDD010000200.1 GCA_025059915.1 Bacteroidia bacterium
CGCTTGAATTGCAGAAGGCGGGGTTGGAAGCGATACTCTTCTTTCCTTCTCATCTAATGATAAGTAGAGCAAGATTCTTACCTTTGTAGGGCGGAAGGCACGACGCACTCTTTCCTAACCCCCCCAGGTCCGAAAGGAAGCAAGGGTCGGAGCCGGGCCGGGCGATGCCTTCCCGCATTCTTCTTATGCTAAGCGGTAGCTGCTGCCCCGAAGCTGACGCAGGCGCTCTATCCGCTTCGGAATCGGAGGGTGGGTGCTGAATAACTCTCTTAGCCAGTCCCCTGCACCTGCGAATGGATTAGCAATAAATAGGTGAGCCGTAGCGGAGGTAGCTTGCTCCATAGGGATAGCTTTCGTGTAGCTGTCCAGTTTGGCTAAGGCGCTAATCAATCCATCCGGGCGCCCTACCATCAAGGCTGCGGTGCGATCCGCTTCATATTCCCTCGTGCGAGAAATCGCTAACTGAATCAGCGTAGCCGCAATCGCAGCGATAATCCCTACCACGATAGCTATCACTAAACCCAG
>JANXDD010000201.1 GCA_025059915.1 Bacteroidia bacterium
CACAGCCTAATAGGTGTAGCGTCGGTGGAACGGCCATCCGACTTTGGTATCGCGGAGATCGCCAGCGATGGTCGGATTATCCGATTGTCCGAAAAACCGCTTATTCCTCGCAGTAATCAAGCCCTTGTGGGTATGTATGTGATTCACGAAACCCAAGCTCTATTTGAGGCGATAACTTATCTCATGGAACATCGGATTACCTCACATGGTGAATACCAACTCACCGATGCCCTTCAACGAATGGTGGAGTTAGGTGTAAGGCTATATGCTTTTCCTGTGGAATACTGGCTAGACTGCGAGCGGCGCGAGACCCTCTTAGCAGCAAATCGACTTCTCTTAGACCGAATCAGTCCAGAGCCCATCCCTGACTATCCTTATACGGTCGTGATTCCGCCGGTTTATATCCCCCCTTCGTGCAAGATTTATCGGTCTATTGTAGGTCCTTATGTGAGCTTAGGCGAGGGAGTTGAACTGCAAAACACAGCGATTCAGGACAGCATCGTAGGTTCTT
>JANXDD010000202.1 GCA_025059915.1 Bacteroidia bacterium
TGATGGACCCGTTCCAAGAGCTGGGTGTATCTCTGACGAAACGACCGAGTCGGGTATCCCGGAATCGTATAGCGAAGGGGTGTATAGGCAAAGAAAAGCCACATAAATAGCAGACATCCCATCCCCACGAGCCCCCAGGCCCACAGAGGAAGGCGTAATTCCCGTCGGGTCGTACCTTCATCGGCTATCCAGAGTAGCCTGTACTGAGAGCGCCACATGCCTCAAATCTACAAGGCCTGCAGAGCTTCTAAGAGCCGGTCCAACTCCCAGAGAGCCGTATATACATGAGGCGTGATGCGAATCCCCTGAAGCCCCGCCCAGTCTATGCCTACCACCAGGAGGCGATACTTCTCTAAAAGGTGATCCGCCAACCTTTGAGGGGTCCAGCCTTCTACTTGGATGGTGGCTAGGGCTCCAGCAAGTCGCTCTGGTGTGAGCGACCGAACCTTAGGCATCTTAAGAGCCTCACTGAGCCAATATCGCCGAAGAAAGCGGAGTCGCTC
>JANXDD010000020.1 GCA_025059915.1 Bacteroidia bacterium
CCAACTAAGATTTCCATCGCCCACTGGACAAAGGGTTTGTCATAGGCTTTACACAGAAATGGGACTGTCCGAGAGGCCCGCAGGTTAGCTTCTATCACATACACTGTTCCTTCGTGATAAGCGTACTGGACATTCATAAACCCGCGAACTTTCAGGCGGCGAGCCAGCTTTTCTGCATAATCTTTCATAGTCTCTTGTACTTCTGCTGGAAGGGAAAAGGGGGGAAGCACCGCCGTAGAATCCCCCGAGTGCACCCCTGCGGGCTCAATATGCTCCATAAGTCCAATTACTCCTATCTCCTCTCCATCACTTATCGCATCCAGTTCAGCTTCTATAGCACCTGAGAGAAAGCGGTCTATAAGGATGCGATTGCCTGGCATTTCTCGCATGATAGTTACAATCTGCTCAATCAGCTCTTCTTCATCTACCACGATACGCATGCGCTGCCCTCCTAATACATAACTTGGACGCACCAGTACAGGATAGCCTAACTTTTCTGCCAAGGCCAGAGCCTCATCGGGCGTACGAGCTACTCCAAACGGCGGATAGGGAATACCCAGCTCCTCCAGCAGCGCAGAAAATCGCCCTCGGTCTTCTGAAATATCTATAGCCTCATAGTCTGTTCCTACCAGCGGCACTCCATACCGATGGAGCTTTTCAGCCAGCTTTAGGGGGGTCTGTCCCCCCAACTGTACTACTACTCCTACTGGCTTTTCCCTCTGAATGACCTCATACACATGTTCCCAAAAAACCGGTTCAAAGTACAAGCGGTCTGAGATGTCGGGGTCTGTAGAGACGGTTTCTGGATTGCAGTTGAGCATGAGAGCTTCGTATCCGAGTCGCTGAGCTGCTAAAACCCCATGGACACAGCAGTAGTCAAATTCTATCCCTTGTCCTATGCGGTTAGGGCCGGAGCCCAAAATGAGCAATCTGGGCTTGCCCTCCGAAGGCGAGGAAAATACCTTTCCTTCATCTTCGCCATTGCGCTCAAAGGTTGAATAGTAATACGGCGTCTGAGCCTCAAACTCTGCAGCGCAGGTATCTACTTTCTTATAGACGCGATGGATGTTCCATTTTTGACGGAGGGCATATACTTGACTTTCTACCGTCTGAAGGAGGTGGGCGATTTGCCGGTCCCCTAAGCCCATCATCTTGGCTTGCCAGAGAAGCTCTGGGGTGATAGTTTCTATGGTATGGGTCATGAGGGTGCGCTCTATATTTACCAGAGCCTGAATTTCATGCAGGAACCATTCATCTATGCCTGTGAGCTTATGAATCGTGCGTAGAGGCACTCCTGCCAGCAGAGCATCGTGGATGTAGAATATTCTATTCCAGCTTGGCTTTTCTAATCCGCTCAGCAATTGAGACAGGTCTTGAACTTCTCGTCCGTCGGCCCCGAGGCCGTTTCGGCGCAGCTCTAAGGACTGCACCGCCTTCTGAAGCGCTTCAATGAAAGAGCGACCAATTCCCATAGCTTCCCCTACGCTGCGCATTTGCATGCCCAGCTGCCGATTAGCTCCAGGAAACTTGTCAAAGTTCCAGCGCGGCACCTTCACTACTACATAGTCTATGCTCGGTTCAAAAAAGGCAGAAGTTGTGCCCGTAACGGGGTTGATGATTTCATCTAACCGCTTCCCTACTGCTAAAAGGGCAGCGATTTTGGCGATAGGATAGCCCGTCGCCTTAGAAGCTAAGGCAGAGGAGCGAGATACACGAGGATTGACCTCTATGATATACATCTCATCGCTATGGGGACTAAGAGCAAACTGTACATTGCATCCGCCTGCAAAGTCGGGAAAAGAACGCAGAAGAGTCTTAGCATATTCCCGCATTCGTTGGAAAAGATTGTCGGGGAGGGTCATGGCTGGGGCGACCGTGATAGAGTCTCCCGTATGAATGCCCATGGGGTCTATGTTCTCTATGGTACAGACGACGACGAAGTTGCCGTCTTTGTCACGCATTACTTCCAGTTCAAATTCTTTCCAGCCAGCGACACTTTTTTCTACGAGGACTTCATGGACAGGACTCAGGGCTAAAGCTCGTCCTACGGCTCGCTCCAGCTCGGCCTTAGAGGAGACCAGCTGGGCTCCTGCTCCTCCTAAGGTGAAAGAAGGTCTGAGCACTACTGGATAACCCAGCTTATGAGCGAGGTCCTTTGCTTCTAAGTAAGAGCGGGCGATGCCAGCAGGCAGCATGGGCAGCCCAAGCTTTTCCCCCCATAGACGGAACTTCTCCCTGTCCTCTGCCACTTCTATCGCTTGTAAAGAAGCCCCAATTACCCTTACCCCATATTTTTCCCATATTCCTCTGCGGGCGCACTCCATAGCGAGGTTGAGAGCCGTCTGCCCTCCCATCGTAGGAAGCACCGCGTCAATCGGATGAGTGCGTAGAATCTGCTCCACGCTCTCCGGCGTAAGAGGAAGAAGATAAACATAATCAGCGGTAACGGAGTCTGTCATGATAGTAGCGGGATTGGAGTTTAGAAGGTGGATGGTGTAGCCTTCTTTCCGTAGGGCTCGGGCTGCTTGGGAGCCAGAGTAATCAAACTCCGCCGCCTGTCCGATGACAATCGGACCGCTTCCCAAAATCAGAATGTGCTGCACAAGGCAAAGGTAGCTGCCCTTATAGCTCTATGACGGTGTTTTCACCCAGATTTAGACTTGTTTGCCTACCTGTGAGGAGGGCATCCCCCCCAATAATAGACTCATGGAGAAGCATATCCCGCACCCGGCTAAAAGTCCCGATAATGCTGTCTTGAACAATCGTGTTTTGCAGTTCAACCCCCTCGCCCAAGCTCACGTAGGGGCCCACAATAGAGCGAAAAATTTTACATGAGGGGGGAATATACACTGGTGGGATAATCACGCTATGGGGATAGCTGGGAAGGGGCTCCGTGCTAAGCCGGTCTAAAAGCAGGCGGTTTGCAGCTAAGAGCGTTTCTCGTCTCTCGCAGTCTAACCAGTACTCCACAGGAAAAGCGTATATCTCAGCCCCTCCTTCTATCATGTGCTGGAGGGCATCCGTCAGCTGGTACTCCCCGTGAGAAGTGATCCGATGCTCCAAAAGATAAGTGATAGCCTCAAAAAGCTGCTTTGTGTCTCGGATAAAGTAAAGTCCCACCAGAGCTTGATTACTGCGAGGAATAAGCGGCTTCTCAGACAGACGCTGAATGCGCCTATCAGGTCCGATTTCTGCGATTCCAAAGTTAGATGGGTTTTCTACGGGAGCAATGCCGACCAGATTTTGTGAGCTCTGCCGCAAAAGGTTCCAGTCCACCCGCAGAAGCGTATCCCCAAGAACGATTAGCATCACCTCTCCATGACGGAAATAAGGCTGCGTCAGAGAAATAGCATGAGCTAAACCTAATCGGGGTTCTTGATAAACAAAATCCATCGTGAGCCGTCCGTCATAAGTTTGTAAAAGGTAGCTGCGTACCTTTTCGCTTAGATACCCTAAAATGAATACAAAGTCCGTGAAGCCCTGGTGGACTAACTCATCCACAATATGACCCAACAAAGGCTTACCAGCGATAGGAATGAGAGGCTTCGGCTGGGTGTAAGTGTGAGGGCGCAAATGCAGCCCCGCTCCCGCCACCGGTATCACCACTCGTATCACAAGAAGCAAAGGTAATAGGCTACTATGTTGCAAAAATTGTCCAAAGCATTTACCTCAAAACCCTTACATTTGCCTCATGAGGTTCCATTCCCTCTACTTACTCTTGGGGATAGGCATGCTTTGTGCGCAAGAGGATACGACCTTACCTCTGCAGCATAAACGCAGCCGATGGGGGCTCCTTTCTTATCAGGAGGTAGCTTATAATCACTTTCTTGGAGCGCCTGATACTTTGAGAGGCTCTGTGGAAGGGCTCGGCTCCATAAAGATTAATCTCAGTTGGCTTCCCCACTTGCGCTTTGGAGCTTTCTATGCAGGAATTGGGGCGGGTTTGGCTATTCGGGAGGTGCGGTTTGAAGACCTTGTTGTCCTTTTCCGAGCGGGGGAACGGCGTATGGGCTATACTGAGGATTCTCTCCCCCCCAATGTACGAGCCAAAAGCAAGTTTCAGTTAGGGTACATACGGCTGCCGGTGGAAATAGGGATTTACCGACGGAAGTTCAATTTTGCCATCTATGGCTATGGAGAAGCCCTTCTTTGGGCGAAACATAAGCGAAAGTATCGGGAGGGAAGCGACCTTCATCGGTTCATCTCCTACGGAAACCGTAATTTCCAAACAGATATTCTCCAATACGGTGTAGGGGTGCGCATAGGGTACAAGGGGATCGGGATATTTGCTAACTATAACTTATCGCCTCTGTGGAGCGGGGGGCGCGGCCCGGCGAATGTGCATCCCCTCCAAGCGGGCATTTACTTCTTCCAGCATGGGAAGTTAGGAAAATCCATATCTGTCCGTACGAGTCGGACTACTGCGACGGCTTTCTGATGGAGGACGCTCCGAGGTATCAGGGCCTTCGTCGTCGTCTGGTAGAACAGCTCAGACAAAAGGGCATTCAGAACCCTGCAGTTCTGCGGGCGATAGAGAAGGTGCCCCGTCATCTTTTCGTAGAGCCTGCCTTCCGAGAACATGCCTATGAGGATAAAGCCCTTCCCCTTATTGCGGATCAAACTATCAGCCAGCCTTATACGGTAGCTTATCAAACTGAACTCCTTGACCTTCGGCCAGGGCACAAGGTTCTGGAAATTGGGACTGGCTCTGGCTATCAGACTGCTATTCTGTGTGAGATGGGAGCAGAGGTATATTCGGTGGAGTTAGAGAGGCGTCTCTACATGCGAGCAAAATCGCTCTTAGAGAAGTTGGGCTATCGTGTGCATTTGCGGTGTGGGGATGGGCGTTTAGGCTGGCCTACCTATGCCCCTTTTGACCGCATTCTCCTTACTGCAGGAGCGGAAAAGGTCCCCGAGCCTCTCTTCCGACAGCTCAAAGAAGGAGGACTCTTAGTAGCTCCTGTGGCGAAGCTGACCCACCATGTGATGATGGTGTATCGGAAGGCGGGAGAAAATCTTGTGGCTGAGGAAAAAGGACTATTTCGCTTCGTTCCCCTACGAAGTGCTTCAGACGGGTAGCCTAAAAAGAGTCTGGGCATTCAGGGTGGTCTTTTCTATGACATTTCCCACTGATATTCCCTTCAGTTCTGCCACGGCGCGAGCGATGTATGGAAGGTAGCTACTTTCATTCCTTTTGCCTCGCATAGGTACAGGAGCTAAATAAGGACTATCGGTTTCTAATACTATCTGCTCCAGCGGAATTTTCCTCACAGCTTCATGTAAAGCTGTGGCGTTCTTATAGGTGATAACGCCCCCAATGCCTACATAGAACCCTGCATCCAAAATCTTCTTCGCCTCCTCGTAGGACCCAGTGAAGCAGTGAAATACACCTTTCACTTCGTAGGGACGAAGGGTTTCCAGAGTCTGGTCCAGAGCCTCCCGAAAGTGGATAGAAAGCGGCAGGTGGAGCTGAGCTGCACGTTTTGCTTGAAGGTCAAGTGCTTCTCTCTGCAGCTCATACGTAGAGCGGTCGTGGTAGAGGTCTATGCCTACTTCTCCGATAGCCACCCAAGGATAGCTGTGTAGCTGGGCTTCTAATCCTTGGAGCTGCTCATGAAAATCTGCCTTTACATGGGTGGGATGCAGCCCTATCATGCCAAAGTAAAAGTCTGGCTCCCTTTGCATTAGCTGGATTACAGCAGGAAGCGTATGCAGGTCTAAATTTGGAAGCAGGACGGCAAGGCATGCACCTTTAGCCCGATGAGTAACGGCTTCTATATCCTGGGCAAAATCACTCAAAAACAGGTGCGCGTGCGTGTCAATTCCACGGGGCGCCATGTAATAGTGGGATAAATTCGCAAAAGCTCATATTCCATTCGGTCAATGATGGGGGCAAGCGAGTCTTCTTGACCTGCGATTTTGAAATAGGAGGCTATCATAAGTGCATATCGCACAGAATCTGTGTAAAAGAGTAAAGCATGCGTGGGGGCATCCCCATAAATTTTGTAGAAGAAGCCTTTGCCAGCAGGGCCTCGTATAGATTTTTCCATGATGTCAGTGGCGCGAATAGCATGCTTGTAGATGAGCTTGCGGTAGATTTCTAAAGCTTTGCCTGGCGTCTTATTTAGGGCTTTGAGGTCATGAGCTGTGATATGCCAGTAAGCATCCAGCTCGGGAAAATACAAGTCAAACCAGCAGGAATCTTTGGGTACAAAGTGGAGCTTGGCGTAAGCAGGGTAGGCAAAGCGCATGGGGCAGATGGCACAATCCAGTGTATCATATCGGCCGGTGTCTGGCATCTGGATACGGGGATAAGTCTTCGGACGAGGAATTCTCGTCTCCTCGCACGAGACGATAAGCCCGTACGCGTTCAATCCGATGAGCGCTACCTTCCACCACCTCAAAAGCATAATCCTGATAAGTGAGAACCTCTCCCTTCTGGGGGATTCGCTCTGCCAGCAAAAGTAGAAACTCAGCCAGATTTTCTGCGTTACGAGCTTCCTCCGCTTTGAAGAAGTCCGTCGGCAGCTGAAGAAGTTCTTGTACAAAAACAAGGGGTACTTGGGCTTTGAAGCAGAGGGAGCCGTCGGGATAAGTTTCATACAGAGCTTCTCCGCTGCGGGCTTCTTCTTCTCCGTAGCCGAAAACAACTTCCAAGAGCCGCTGGAGCGAAATAAGCCCAGCTACACTACCAAACTCATCCACTACAATCGCCACATGCTGGCGCTTATTTTTGAACTCCAAAAGCAGCTCATAGGCATTTTTGGTCTCGGGCACAAAGTAAGCTGGACGAATCAGCGCTTGCCAGTTGGTAAGCTCTTCTTTTTCCCAGTGAGGAAGAAGGTCCTTCAGCAAGAGAATCCCCACAATCTCATCTAAAGTATGCCGATATACGGGAATGCGAATGTAAGGTATTTCGGCGATAGCTTTTTTGAGAGCTTGCCATGAGAGGTCAGCCGAGATCGCCTTCATGTCCATACGAGAGAGCATGAAGGATTTGACAGGCAGCTGCCGCAGAAGAAGAATGTTTTTGAGGACTTTTTTCTCCATGGGAGGCGATATCTCAGCAGGAAGGCTCTCCACCAGCTGAGTTAGCTTCTCCGGAGAAGGGATGGGCTTCCAGAGGCCTTCTACCCATGAACGGAGCTTATCCAGGGCTTGCGCTAAGGGGTAAATCAGCCAGAAAACTACTTGCACAAGGGGCGTTCCTATCCGTAGAAATACTACTGGAAAGCTGATTGCCAGCGTTTTCGGAAGGATTTCTCCCAAAAGTATGATAATCCCCATCGCTATGCCGCCGGCGATGGTCTCCCCTGCAGCTCCCCAAGGACGAGCAGCCTCAAGAAGCAAAAGTGTAATGGCCAGATTTACAAGCGTATTACCTATGAGTAAGCTGCTCAAAAGGACTTGGGGATTTTCAGCGAAGTACTGAACCCAATGGCTCCATGGACGGCCCCGAGCCCGCTGAATAAGCGAGCTGACCTGTGCTGGCGTGAGGGAAAACAATGCGTTTTCGTCGCAACAAAATAGCGCCGACGAAAAAACAAACACGCCGGTACTTAGGAGAAGTGGTACAGGGTCATCCAATGCTATACAAAGGTACGGATTTCAAGGTCAGACTATGTACCTTAGGGAGGTGCTCTGGTGGGCTGCTCTGCTTCAGTTGTGGCTATGGTCAGGCGGTGAGCCTCGCCGATTTTCTCAGAAGTTTGACGATTCTCCCTTGGCAAATGCCTTAGTAGATGCAGATACTCTTCTGCAGCGGTTTGGACGGCGGGATACCATTGAACTTCAGATTTCGGCGGCTTCCCCTACGATACGGATTGAGAAAGTAGATTCCCGTACCGCTCTATATGCACCTGATTCCCTTTCCGCTGTCGCAGGCGTGTATGCCCTTTTGGAAGAAAAGCATGGGATAACTTTCGTCCATCCTAAGCACACCATTCAGACACCTTTTTTGCGCCAATGGAAGCAGCTGGAAATTTCGCCGAGGTTCCATTATCGGGGGTTTCACCTGCACACCCAACATCCCATAGAGCTAACTGAAGCGCTCCATGACCCAGACTTTCCCCAAGCTGAGCAGCTGGTGAGAGAATACATAGACTGGCTGACTCGCAATCGGCAGAACTACTTTGAGTTTTGTCTTCTGAGGACGGTGGATTTGGAGCGGTGGATTCCTTACTTCCGTCGGCTGGTAAGCTATGCGAAAGCTCGGGGGATAGAAGTAGGCATAGACCTTTCGCTCCGAATGCAGCAGCAATATGCATTTCAGCTCATGCCCCGCTGGCAAAAGAAGGGGCCAAGCCTGCGGTACTATCTCAAAGCCATCGCCTCTACGGGCATCTCTCGCCTCAATGTAGAGCTTACTGCTGCGGAGTTCGTAGGCAAAAGCTGGGGCAGCTGGAAGGATAGCCTGACAGCATATGGAGAAGCGTTAGGACTGCGCCTCATGACTCGCCAGCATGTGGTTCCCCCAGAGAAGTACGCGGTAGGCAAGTTTCATGCAGAAGAGCTACCTCCCTCTCTGACGCTCTGTGTGCATTCCGTGATGTGTTATGGTCTGCGGGACACACTGGTTCCTGTCTATCGGTGTAAGGATTTTTCGCATTTGTATCGTACCATCTTGGCAGAGCGAGGAAAAAGAAATGTGTGGTACTACCCAGAGACTGCCTACTGGGTTACTTTTGACAATAGCGTACCAGTGTGGCTTTTGTCTTATCTACGCAGCCGTTTGGAGGATATTCTCACGGTGGAGGGGCTGGTGGAGGGGCATCTAACCTTTTCTTCGGGCTGGGATGTAGGATACTGGCTTTTTGATTGGAGTGTGGCGCGCTGGAGCTGGCGGTATAAATACGATGGAGTAGAGGTTTCCCCCTTTGCCGCTGAGGGGCTTGTGCGCCTCTTTGGAGGAGACACAGCTTCCTGGCAGCGACTGATTTTCTTTCAAGATAGCGTGCTGGTAGGCAGAAACGGGCTCAGTTATATCACCCCTACTACGCCGATAGATGAAATCAGCTGGAATAGACTTCCTGGCTTCCAGCCCCGCCTTCCGACACCCCCGTGGCGCCTGTACTACTCTCCTAAGCGCCACCGTTCGCTTATAGAGCCGGTTTTGGAAGGATTTAGGCATGCCCTCTCTTCTTGGCCCTCATGGCCAGAGCTACCTCAGGGGGAGGGGGAGAGAGGCCTTCTTTTTTCTGAGCTGAGAGCTGCTTGGGAGCTGACTCGGTTGCGTGTGGCTTTTCGGTATCATTGGCTGGCGGCTTTGGTAAGCCCCCCCGCTTCTAAATCAGAAAGGGTACATATTGATAGCCTGTACCGACTACTCTCAGAGGCTGAGAGATGGGTCAGCCAGTTACCTGTACGATACCCGCATACGGTGCAGAAGCGGATTTGCCGTCCTGCGCGATGTAGGCACCCTCACCCCGCTTACCGGTTTGGATATTTGTATCCTGCTGTAAGCCTTCACTTCTGGCAACGAGAAATAGGGCAAGTAGAAGAGGGAAAGTGGAGCGTCTGGTACAAAAACCTTTGGAATATCCCCCGGATTATTGGACTATGGTGATGCGCCCGCTGCAGGATTCGAACCTGCGACCCTCTGGTTAACAGCCAGATGCTCTAACCGCTGAGCTAAGCGGGCACTGCAAAAATACAGCATTTCAGACAGATGCAAGCGCGATTGTACCTTTGGGGAAAATGCGATGGTGGAAAATCGGGATGGCGGTTTTGATTATTTTGGGGTGCGACCCCTATCGGAAGCTGGCTCGGAGTAAAAATCTGGCAGACAGGGACTCTGCAGCTTTTGGCTACTTTCGGCGGAAGCAGTACGAGTCGGCTTCTCAGCTTATGGAAGAGCTCGTAGGTCTTTACCGAGGAAATGTACGGGCAGCGGAGGTTTTGTATCACCTGGCACTGGCGCGCATGTACCTAAAAGACTATTATGCAGCAGAGCGCTACTTCGGGCAGCTGGTAGAGGAGTATCCCCTAAGCCCCCGAGCCGAGGAAGCTCTCTTTATGCAGGCAAAGATGAACTACATTCTATCGGCAGACTATGACTTTGACCAGCGGGAAACTAAACGCGCCATAGATAAGCTTCAAGTCTATCTCACTTTATACCCCGATGGCAGTCATGCAGCCGAGGCTCAAAGCATGCTGGCAGAGCTGGAAAGAAAGTTAGAACTTAAAGCTTTTCACGCAGCAGAGACTTTCTATCGCATAGGGCGGTATAAGGCGGCTGTGGTGCTTTTTGGAGATTTTCTCACCTATGCCACGCAGCCCGACCTGAGAGAGGAGGCAGCCTACAAGCGGGCATCAGCGGCATTCCTCATGGCAGAAAGTAGCATTCAGGAGAAGCAGCTTCCCCGCTTTTCAGAAGCAGAGGAATTTTATCGTACCTTCGTGCGGGAATATCCTAAAAGTCAATACTTACCCCTTCTAAACGCACAGTATGAGCACACGCAGAGAGTACTACAAGTCCCTCGCCGAGCAGCTGCAGGTTCCTCAGGAGATTGAACCTGTGGCTATCAAAGAGCTGCTGCGGCGCTCTGCTCGGGAGAATATCTACGAGGTCGTCCTATCCATGAGCAAGCGTTCCGAGCAGATTTTGTCTGAGCTGACGGAAGAGCTGCGCACCAAGCTTCAGGAAATCAACGCTCAGGAAGACCTTACTCAACGGGGAGACCCCGAAGCTCAGCAGCAGCTGCAGAATGAGCTGCAGCGCTGGGTGGAACTGTACCGCTCCCTTCCGAAGCCTACCCTTATTGCCCTGTGGGAAAAGCTCCACGAGCCGCCAGTCTCACCATAGCGTGGCTCATATCCTTCTCGGCGTAAGCGGTAGCATCGCTGCATATAAAGTTCCTTTCATCATACGGGCTCTTCAAAAAGCCCATCATACAGTAAGTGTAGTTTTGACCCGTGCGGCACAAGAGTTTGTTACCCCTCTCACCCTTCAGACGCTGGCTCGGGGAAAGGTCATTACAGACTTATGGGGGACTGACGGCCGTGGCGACCAGCCGGGCGAATGGACTCAGCATATAGCCCTCGCTAAGCAAGCAGATGTTTTTCTCATCGCACCAGCTACCGCCCACACCATAGCAAAGCTGGCCCAAGGGCTCTGCGATGACCTCCTTTCTGCCATATTCCTGGCTACGAGAAAGCCCGTGCTTATTGCTCCAGCGATGGAAGGGCATATGTATCGGCATCCTACGGTTCAGCAGAACCTTCAGAGGCTTCGGCGGCTGCCCTGGGTTACTATCATTGAGCCGGGCTATGGATTTCTTGCAAGTGGAGAGCGGGATGTAGGGCGGTTAGCCTCCCTGAAGCGAATTCTATTAGCGGTGGAGCGAGCGCTAAATCCTCCACTTCTCAAAGGGAAAAAAGTCCTTATTACGCTCGGGGCCACGAGGGAGCCATGGGATGCAGTTCGCTTTCTTTCCAACCGTTCTACGGGGCGTATGGGGCTGGCTCTTGCCGAAGCTGCCTATACCTTAGGAGCTGACAAGGTTCATCTCCTGGCCGCTCATACGGAAGTAGCCTTTCCAAAAGGGCTTTTTGAGATTACCTATGCCCTTACAGCAAAGGAGATGCTTGAATCTTTTCAATCTATCTACCAGCAGTATGACTGGCTTATATTTGCTGCGGCGGTCAGTGATTATACTTTTTCGGAAACCCTTCGGGCAAAGTATAAAAAGTCTTCGGAGCCTCTCACGCTTACTCTTATTCCTGCGCCTGATATTTTAGCGTGGGCGGGGCAGCATCGTCTGCCTCATCAGCGGCTGATAGGCTTTGCTTTAGAGGCAGTAGGGGAAGAAGCAGTAGCTTATGAAAAGCTTCATCGGAAGGGGGCAGACTGGCTCGCTTTCAACGAAATTTCTCCTTCTACTGGTATGGAAAGCCCCACCAATGCCCTTACTCTGCTGAGCCGCTGGGGGCATCGTCAGGTCATTCCTTTAGCTCCGAAGCCGCATGTCGCCAAAGAAATGCTTAAGTTTATAGCCTATGAGACCCCTGCTACTTCTTAGCATAATCTGGGCGCAGGAGCTTCTTCCTATTGTCAGCATTCAGGCGCCGGGGATTCAGGGCATAGATCGCTCTATCCTTCAGCAGCTTCAGCAGGATATTACGCAGTATCTAAGTACGAACCGTTTTTCCGATGATGTTTTTGCGCCAAATGAGCGCATAAAGTGTTTTTTTGACATCTTGATTACGGCCCTTCCAAATCCTACACGCTTTGAGGGCTCTATTCAGGTGCGTGCTATCCGTCCCGTCTATAATAGTACCTATGAGACTCTTACCTTCAACTTCAATGACCCCGATTTTCGCATCAATTACAGTGCCACCCAGACGCTTCAGTTTTCCGAAAATACCTATGTGGATAACCTCACTGCCCTACTCAACTTTTATGCCTATTTGATTTTGGGGATGGATTATGACAGCTTTGGGATGGAGGGAGGGATGCCATACTTTCAAAAAGCTCAGCAGGTACTCAACTTAGCCGCTGCCAATAGTAGCGAGCCTGGCTGGCAGCCCACAGGAAACTTCCTCCGCTCCCGCTACTGGATTATAGAAAACCTTCTGAATTCCAGCTATAAGCAGTTTCATGCGCTTTTTTATCAGTACCATCGCAATGGCTTAGACAAAATGCATAAAGACCTACCTGCGGCGCGGGAGGTGCTTCTGGAGGTGCTTCAAGGGATGGTAAAGTTCAGTCAGGAAAATCCTAATAGCGTGCTCGTGCGACTATTTGTGGATACGAAGGGTACGGAACTTATGCAGGCCTTTCGCAAAGCTCCCCCCGAGCAGAAGCAGCGTTTCGTAGCGGCTATGCGCCAGCTGGATCCAAATAACCTTAGCGTGTATGAGAATCTCCTTCAAGAAAATAGCCCTTGAAGCCACCGCGCTTTTTTCTGATAGGGCCTCCAGCGGCAGGAAAAACAACTATCGGTAGGCGCTGGGCGAAGTATTTCAAAGTGCCCTTCTTTGATACCGACGCAGAGATAGAGAGACAGACAGGCCGTTCTATTGAAGCGTGGTTTCAAGAGGGAGAAGGGGCTTTCCGAAAAGTAGAGCGGGAGGTAATACAGCTTCTGATTTCCACAAATGCTTCAGGTATCTGGGCAGTAGGGGGAGGGTTTCCTGCGCAGTCAGGAGCAATGGAGATGCTTTTACAAGCTGGGTATGTGATTTGGATGGACCCGCCACTGGAGTGGCTTCTTCAGCGATGGGAGATGGCGCAAGCTACGCGCCCCCTTCTGCAAGGGCGCTCTGATGCAGAAAGGATAGCCCTTGTTGAAAGTCGCCGAAGGTTTTATAGGGCAGCAGACTTACATTGGCAAGTGGCAGTAATCCCCGAGGAGCTTGTCAGACGCTGGGTGGGTATGCAGCTGGGGGCTAGAAAGATATCGCTTAGGGCTTAGCTTGGGAGGGTTTCTTTTGGGCAGGCTTAGATTCCTCCAAATCTAAATCCAGCTCCATGTCTAAATCTTCCAGCCCGAGGTCATCTGCGGGCGTGAGCCCCCCACCTTCCAAATCTAACTCATCCAATCCTAAGTCTTCATCTAAGTTGAGTTCGGTATCTAAGTTGAGCTGGGGAACATCTGGACTTACGCCTAACTCCTGCTCCAGCTCTCTCTCTAAGAGGCTCATATCCTCTTGAATATCAGATGGGGAGGGCCCCGCTAAAGGATTTGCGTCACCGCCGCCCTCTGCCGGAGGAAGCGGGATAGTACAGCAGCTGGAGAGTATGGGGTCTATAGCGATCTCCTCATCTATCTCATATCCGTAAGCCAAGAGCACATGTCGTAGCGAATCTAGCCGAACTTGATTACTGTCCAGCTCTATAGAGACTTGATGTTGCGTGGTGTCTAAGGTTACCGAGATAATCCCTTTCGGGAAAAAGATGCGCAAGATAGAGTCCATGCGACTGATAGGACAAGAAGAACAGTCACCCATGTAATCAAACTTCATCCTAACATTGGCTTTCGGTTCGGACTTACACTGGGTGAGAAGGGGTATGGCGAGCAGCACGATTAGGGTAGAGGTGGGAATGTCCCTTCGGCGCAGTATTTTATAGAGGCTGAAGCTAAACCGAATAGCACCATATGCTATCATGAAGAAAGGCAGTCCCTGTTTCACCCAAGCAGGTAGATCAGATTCTATCGGTTGAAAGTAGAGATAAATCCCCATCAGGCTGATGAGCAGCCCTGTAAAAATTCCTAAGTATGCACTGATAGCCGTCATTAGTAGGCGAGAAGTTTCTGTATGGCTTCTGGAAGGCGCCCCCAAGGCAGAAAGTCTTTTTCTAACGGAATGCTAAACGGCACTGGGGTGTCTTTGGAGGCTAAGCGCATTACGGGGGCATCCAGCTGCTCAAATAGATATTCTCCGATCCATGCGGCGATTTCTGCCCCCACGCCGGCTGTGTAGGTGCCTTCGTATAACACCAGAACTCGATGCGTCCGTCGCACCGAGGCAGCTACGGTTTCTTTATCCCACGGCAGCAGAGTACGCAAGTCTATGACTTCTATATCCACCTCTGGAGAGAGTTTTTCGGCTACCTTGAGGGCTTCTACGACCCCCATTCCGTAGGTGATGATGGAGAGGTCCTTCCCAGGGCGAGCTACTCGTGCTACGCCCAGAGGAAGGTTATAGTACGATTCTGGTACGACATCCTGGATGCTGCGGTACAGAGCCTTATGCTCAAAAAACAGCACTGGATTAGGGTCTCGTAGGGCAGTAGTCAAAAGTCCTTTGGCGTCATAGGCGGTGGAAGGATAGACAATTTTGAGCCCCGGTACGTGGAGAAAGATTCCCTCCAAACTTTGGGAGTGAAAAGGGCCTGCCCCTACACCAGCGCCAGTCGGCAAGCGTACGACGACCTTAGGCGCTACCCCCCAGCGGTAGTAGTTTTTGGCAAGATTATTCACTATCTGAGTGAAGCCGTAGCTAACAAAGTCCGCAAACTGCATTTCTACCATACTGCTAAAGTTTCGCAGGGCCAGCCCTAAACTCATGCCCAAGATGGCGGATTCACAGAGGGGGGTATTTCGCACCCGCTCTTTTCCAAAAAGATTCACAAAGCCCTCGGTAACCTTGAAGACTCCACCGTACTCTGCGATATCTTGTCCCATGAGAATGAGCTTGGGGTCTCGCTGCATAGCCTGACGAAGTCCTTCGGAAATGGCATCCACGAACCTCAGGGTTCGCTTTCCCGGCTCGGCTGGCGGAGGAACAAGCTCTTCCTCAAAAGGAGCATAAACTTCTGCTGGCTCGGGCGTCGGCTCAGGCTCGGAAAGTACCGGGCGAATTTCCTCTTCTATCTTCTTTTTCAAATCTCGCCGCAGGGCTTGTACTTCTTTTTCCGAAAGGAGTCCTTCGCTCAGTAGGAAGCGTTCGTAGTTGAGGATGGGATCACGCTGTTCCCATTCCTTGAAAAGGTGGGGAGGTACGTACTTCGTTCCTGAAGCTTCCTCGTGTCCTCGCATGCGAAAGGTTACAGCTTCTATCAAGCGAGGCCTTCTATCCTCTCGTGCCTTTTCAGCTAAATCTCGTATCGTGTGATAAACTTCCAGGACGTTATTGCCCTCTATGGTATAGCCTTCTATGCCGTAGCCTACGGCTCGTAAGGCGAGGCGCTCACAAGCGTATTGCTCTGAGACAGGGGTGGAGAGTCCGTAGCCATTATTTTCTATGAGGAAAAGGACGGGGAGCTTCCACACGCTGGCCACATTTAGAGCTTCGTGAAAGTCTCCTTCGCTGGTGCCGCCGTCTCCAATGAATGCCAAAGCTATGTAACTTTCTCCCTCCAGATTGCTGGCTAATGCAACGCCGTCAGCGACGGGAAGCATAGCGCCCAAATGAGAAATCATTCCTATCACTCGGTACTCGGGCGCCCCAAAGTGAAAAGAACGCTCCCGCCCCCGAGTAAATCCAGAAGCTTTCCCCTGCCATTGAGCAAAGAGCTTGCGCAGAGGCATGCCTCGGCTGGTAAATACCCCCAGATTTCTATGAAGGGGAAAAATGTAATCTTCTGGGCGGAGAGCCAAAGTAGCTCCCACCGCTATCGCTTCCTGCCCAATGCCTGAAAACCACTTGCTTACTTTTCCCTGGCGGAGAAGGGAAAGCATTTTTTCCTCTATCAGGCGGGCATAGAGCATTTCCCGATAGAGGCGGAGAAGCATCTCAGGTGTAAGCCCCTTCGGGTCATAATGAAAGACCGATTTAGCTATCGGAAGGGTGCTCATGATTTACTTGGAAGAGGGCTGAGCGGGCGGCTGTGAAGGTGTCGGGGCCGGTTGAGATTGGGTAGGGGGAAGGGTTTCTACCATCCCAGCTGTACGAGTTTTGATTTCTCCGCCTTTCATGCTGCTATGGACAGCATGGATAAGTAGCGTAAGAACGACTAATCCGCCAAAAAGTGTCCAAGTAGCTTTCTCTGCGAAGTCTGCTGCATGGCGCACCCCCAGAATCTGGGAAGCCTGAGCAACCCCTTGGATGTCAGTAGCTAAGCCACCGCCTTTCCCCTGCTGGATGAGGACTAAAAGCGTCAGTAAAAGAGCATCCACCACCAGCAGGAATATAAGCACGCCTAAAAGGAATCCCATGCTGCAAAGGTAGCTATATTTGTGAGTGTGTCGGTGGATTTTGATAGGGCTATGCCTAATATGGGCGCAAAGTTTGCCTGAAAAGGGTTATACTCGCGCTATGGAACGGATTTCAACCCCCGACATACCGCCTGTCGGTCCATATAGTCCCGCTGTGCGTGTAGGTCCGTGGCTTTTCCTCTCAGGACAAATCGCCCTGCGCCCTGACGGCACAATAGAAAAATCTTCCATAGAGGCTGAAACTCAGCAGGTGTTGAATAACCTCAAAGCCCTTTTAGAAAAGGCAAACGCTTCGCCAGAGCATATAGTGAAGGTTACAATTTTTCTCACGGACATGGCGTTTTTTTCTGCGGTGAATTCGGTATATGAGCGGTTTTTCCCACAAGGAAAATATCCTGCTCGGGAGACGGTAGCTGTCTCTGCGCTACCTCGCGGGGCTCGGGTGGAGATTTCTGCGATTGCTTACATTGGTGAATGAGGCAATTTACGCTGATTCTGGGGCTTTTAGCAGGCTGTTGGGGTCAGCCACCTCCTGTGCCCCCTACAGGTGTGATACCAGACTCTGCTCTCCTGCGGCCAGATAGTGTGTATCCCTTCATACGCATAGACCTCAATACGATTACTTTTGCTGCCCACATCCTTCCTTTTTGGGAGAAGCTCAAGTCTAATGGTAGGAAGGTGCGGGTGCTTCATGTGGGGGATTCTCATATTCAGGGGGATATTCAAGGTCGGGAGATTCGCCATCGCTTATACAAGGTATGGGGGGTGGGGGGACGAGGGTATGTATTTCCTTATCATGTAGCGGGCACAAGTTCTGCCTACGATTATGTAAGTTCGGGTGAAGGGCAGTGGCTTTCAGCCCGCAGCGTCCAACTTCAGCCTTTGCTACCGCTGGGGGTAACTGGGATAGCTATAGGGACCTATGATCCTACGGCTCAGTGGGAGATACGCTGGAATCCTGCTTATCAACCTGCAGCTAAACCAGGGGCTCGTTTGCGCCTTCTCACGCGAGTTTTGCGGTCGGGGATTCGCTGCTCTCTGTGGGTGAATACCTCGGCTGTGCCTCAAGTGCGCGAGCTGCCGGTAGGCTACGCGCTCACGGAATTTAGCCTGACTGAACCGCTCATGGCGCTGAGAGGAGGATGGGGATGGGAAGGAGAAGATTCTCTAAGCTATGCTGAGCTGCAAGGGATATTCATAGAAGAGGGCACTACTGGCATCACATGGTATTCCATGGGCATTTCTGGAGCGCGGTTGGGAGATTGGTCAAGTCTCCCTCTTCTGAAGGAAAGCCTGCGGCTTTTGCAGCCTGACTTGATTGTCATAGACTTAGGAACGAATGACCTATACGCCCCTAACGCGACCTTGGCGAACTTTCGGCAAGCCATAGAGGCGGCTATAGACACTATTCGCGCAGTGTCTCCAGAGATTAGCATTCTTCTGACGACGCCGCAGGACTTTTACCGGAGTATGCGGGCTCTGCCTCTTCTAGAGGGGGCCTCCCGTCTCATACGCTGGGTGGCATCGCAGAGGGGAGTAGCTGTGTGGGATGCCTACACTATCTTAGGTCCCATACGAGAATGGAGGTTGGCTGGGCTGGCTTCTTCAGATATGGTGCATTTGACGGTGGCGGGTTATGCTCTTAAAGGGCAGTTATTTGCGGCAGCCCTTCTGAGGAGTTACGAGTTGTATCGCAGGGGGGCATTGACCGATGTAGAGTCGGAAAAAGCAGGCTTGACCCCGCCAAGCGAAGCTTTTTCCGCTCCTGTACCTATTCCACTTACTCCTTCTATCACCCAATTTGGTGGAAATACCACGGTAGCGACCTATACGCCTCCGCGCCCCTCTTATATCACGCACAAAGTAAAGCCGGGCGAAACTATAGGTCAAATAGCTCAGCGCTATGGTACCACCGTCGCCGCCATCCGACAAGCAAATGGACTGCGCGGGAATCTCATAAAGGCGGGACAGGTCTTACGCATTCCTACGGGGAGAAAAAGCTCCGCCCCTTCTAACTCTAAGAAGGCGACACCCCGAACTCACACGGTCAAAGCTGGAGAGTCCTTATGGAGCATCGCTCAGAAATATGGGGTTTCCGTACATGCTCTGAGAAAAGCAAACGGGCTTTCGTCCCGTGCTTCCATCCATCCGGGACAGAAGCTTATTATCCCTTAGAGAAGTCCGAGTGCCCGAGCACTTTCCAACCATCGGTCTTTTGGTATAGGGACTACCCCGACGTACTCACAGACTAGGCCGCCAGCCAGATTAGCTAAGGCGACAATCTGCCTAAGGGGCATTTTGAGGGCCAGCCCTACGGCTAATACACTTACTACCGTATCTCCGGCTCCCGATACATCTACGATGTTACGGTAGTGAGCGGGCACGTGGATAAATCCCTCCTCTTCTCCATAAGCCAGAATGCCCCGGTCACTGAGAGTTACTACGGTATAAGTGTGGGGCATTCGCTGGCGAAGTTGAAGGATGGCTTCTTGGATTGCTTCCAGCGGGGCCTCTGAGAGGGAAGTACCTAAGGCTTCGCTGAGTTCTCGGAGGTTAGGCTTGAAGATGGTCGCTCCCTCATAAAGCCAGAAGTTGCGCTTTTTAGGGTCGACGGAGACAGGAATATCTCGTTCTTTGGCGAGGCGAATGATCTCTCGGATGAGGGGTTCTGTGAGCGTGCCTTTATCATAGTCCTCCAGGATGATCCCTTGGAGAGGGGAGTGAAGGAGAGAATGGATTTTGAGGGTGAGGGCTTCGGCGGTGGTAGGGGGAGGGGGGGTAGTTATTTCTCTATCCACTCGCAGGAGGTGGTGCTTCTGAGCAATGAGGCGCGTTTTTACAGTAGTAGGTCGTTCGGGATCAGTTACTAAGCCGAAAGTTTCTATGCCCCACTCTTCGGACTGCTGACGCAGGAGGGTTCCGGGAGTATCTGTACCAATCAGCCCAGCGATTGCTACTTGAGCGTCCAGACTTCGTAGATTGAGGGCGACATTGGCAGCTCCGCCGAGGCGATTTTCTTCTTTTTCCAGCTCAAATATCGGGACAGGGGCTTCAGGAGAGATGCGCTGCACCTTCCCATAGAGGTAGCGGTCTAACATCACATCCCCTATGACGAGAAAGCGGAGTTTGGAGAGTTCCATCTAGGTCAAAGGTAGGGGAATGCAGGGTGGTGAGGGAAACAACCCCTACCGCCCTAAAATACTCGTCGGGGAGGATGAAAAAGACGCCAGAAGAAATATCGCCAAGGATACCACCAGCGCACCTTGCCTTTCTCTTTCTCTACATATATGAGCCCGATGCTGCGATCTATGAGCTCCGAAAAGACATCGGTTAGCAGCTCTAAGTTAGGATACCGTTGAATGCGTCGTCGCACCCGTACAGCTTGAATCCGATAGAGAAACTGATCAGAGGGCAGGAGGTGATGTCCTGATATGCTTATGGCTGCGATGCGACTCAATAAAAATGCCTCAGAAATTCGCATAAAGCCATCATTCACGGAAAGCCCAGAAACGTGAGCGTAGAAATCCATGCTATCCTTGTAGGCGTTCAGATAGTACGGACGCAGCCAGCGCATGAAGCGAGGGGTTCGGATTTTTCCTGCTGATATGGAGCCTTCTGCATAGATACTACTCTGCCGCAGCCAGGTAACCTCGGGGGAAAGCCGTAGATGGGCCTGGAAAGTTCCTGAGAAACGTCCACGCAGTCCTATTTGGCTAAATGTGGGCACTCTTGTAAGGCTCAAATCCTTCAGCAGCCGTTCTATCGGGAGATCATTTACTATGACCTTGCCTGAAATAGAGTAGCAGCCAGAGTCCTGCATATCCATGTATGCCCGCCCCCTCACAAGAGAATGTGCATAAGAGAGGCTGAAACTATCTATCGCAGCAGCCGGTCCCTGAATGTGGGCGGTGATGTAGGCAGAGTCTATGTGCATGCCGAAAGTTTCTGCGTTATGAAGGCTTACTTCTACTGAAGCATCCATTTGCGAGGGGAAGCGTACGCGGGAATAAACTTTTTCTCCCTCAACCTTTCGCCAGAATTCTGACAGGACTAAATTATCAGCACGAAGTCGGAGATGCCCTTTCAAATGATGCCAGTCGGTGTAGAGATAACTCAAAGTACTTTCAACCTCTCCCTCAGCGTGAATCTCTAAGCTGCCAACCCTGCCTTTCAAGTAGCGGAGGTAAGTTGCCTCAGGGGTGTAAGTTAGGGAGCAAGAGAGAGCTTGTAGAGGCAGTCCCAGATTGTAGAAAGCGCCGCGCACTCCTGCTAAGGTGATAGTTCCTTCTGTGGGATTGTTCCATTGAAGGAGGGTGTCCCATCTTCCTTGGGCACAGAGGCTTAGGCCCATTTGTCCTTCCCAGACTATCAGCCCCGGAAGGGGTAGATGAAAGAGCACCCAAGGCAGGGGCACGGTTCCCGAAAGCTGGACATCAGCGCTGTCTTTTGTAAGGGCGCCCCTCAAATAAACCTTTTCGCCAGAGGCAAAGACTCCCTCTGCCTTATCAATCCACAGATACGCAGCATTCGGAGAAGTATGGGCTTGTAAGTGTAATAAAACCTCATTCCATCGGGCTGTGCCTGAGACACCCACAGAATCCCCCCGCCACTCTCCATACAGGTAGCCCTCTGATGAGTGTAGGGCGAAGTTTCCTTTATCTAAGTGGGCATTGGTGGTGAGCCGAAGCCCAGCCCGCACTGGAAAAGAGGAAAAAGCAGCTTCTCCCTCTAATCTCAGAGCCCCTTTGTGAGCTCTCAGTCGCGCGGACGTCAAAGTGAAGTGAGAGGAGCGAAGCTGCCGAGCTTGTATCTCTACTGGCAAGTTTCCTTTGCCCTTGAAGAGAGACAGGTAAGGACTCACAGCGCGGCGGAGGCTATCCACATCAGCAGTATCTATACGCATCTCAATGCCCTTGTCTCTTCTCCATTCGCCTTCAAAAGGAAGGTTTTGCAGGTGCCCTTTTATCGTCAGGTGCCTATCACTGCCCTGAAGTGAGACAGCGCTTCCCAAAGCATCTCGGAGATAAAGCTTACCTATGCGATTTGAGAGATTTATAGTACCCTCTGCGGCAGCTTGCAGAGTATTTAGGATGAAATGCCCCCGTATGCGCAATTGTGATAAAGTACCGCTTACATAAAGAAAGCCCCAGGGATGGATAGAAATCTTCCCTGCCACATGCGAGACCGAGCTTTTTTCCCCTTGCAGGCAGAGGTCATATTCTCCTGCGCGCCATGGTCCTGACAGATGAGCTTCATAAGAGCGCTTTTTAACCTCTCCCGTAAAGTAGAGCCTGTCATCAGCGAGCCAGCTGGAGCTGGCAGGCATGAGCTTTCTGAGAAAGTCATTTTGCAGGACTCCGCCCAGATGTCCATAGGGCTCTTCCCACCTGTCAATTTGCCCTGTAAATGAAAAGCTGCCTTCGGGTGCTATTAGATTGAGCTGGGTGTCAGACCATAGGTCGCTGGCTTTTTCATACCTCCCAGAGAAATGAAGCTGTACCGAAGAGGGGAAAGGCTGAAGGGTATCGGAGATACATGCTTCATAGACTTGGAGGGCGGCATTTAGGTCGGAAAGACGAATCGAGCTGCTGTCTATGAAAAGGCGTGCATGAGCCGCTCTAATTACTGTATGCAAAAAAACGCCGGGGGGAAAATTGTCTATGCGGAGGCGAACGGAGTCTGCTTGCAGGAGAAAGGCTTGAGTAGGGGAACTTCGGCGCCGGCGAGGAAAAAAACGAAAGTTTTTTTCTTTTTTCCCCAAACGGATGAGGTTTATCGTCCCATTGTGAATTTTTATGGAATCTATGTAGCCTTGATGCCCATACAGGCTCACTTTGTCCAAAAAGGCAGCCGGAGAAGGATCTCCTTCCAGCGTACCTTGTACCTGTACCCCTCTGAGATGAACTTCCCACCTGCTTCCCCAAGAGATAGAAAGCTGCTCTATACGACTAACCTTTACGGGGGCTCCGACGATATAGCTCAGAAGAAATTCTAATAGCCAATGAAGCACAAACTGAATTCCGTGCAGAAAGGGCCAGAACTTGCTCATAAAGCCTTACCTTTGCTTCATGAACCCTGAGGCCCCCCAAGAGGGAACTATGCTAAATGTTGAGCTCACCGACGATGTAGCGGGTGGCATCTATTCAAACTTAGCCATAATTTCCCATACCCCCAGTGAGTTTGTGATAGATTTTCTTCAGGTGCTTCCTGGACTGCCGAAAGCGCGGGTACGCAGCCGAGTGATACTTTCTCCCTATCACTATAAGCGACTCCTTTTGGCGATGCAGGATAACCTGCAGAAGTATGAGAGCCGCTTCGGAGAGATTTCAGTTCAGGATGACTGGATGCCGCCTGTGGCTCTGGGGGGTCCTGGGCTGGCTTAGTTTGGGAGCTCAACCTCCTAAGAAACCTGCTGTAAAAGACACTTTGCTTCGTATAGATAGTGCTATCACCCCCTTTGAAGAGCATCAGCAGACTATCCTCCGATTGATTGCCTATCATCAGCCTGAGCTGGATACGATAGAAGCCCACCTTCGGGGATGGCGAGACACCCTCAATCAAATGATGGAGATTGCTCGCTATCCGAAGCGCCTGCCTTTTTATGTAGATTCCTTTCGGGTCGTTACAGGGCGCATTAGAGCTCAGAGTGAAGCTGCCTTGGCTCGGCTGAAAGATATGCACTTTGAATGGCTTCCCCATCAGTATGCTCTAATGGCAGTCTATACGCGCTTTGGGGAGTTGAAGGTAGTTCAGCGGCTTACTCCTTCGGTACGGGAGACTTTAGTAGCTTATCGGCAGTACCTTGACAAATTCAATCAGCTGACGCAAAAAATAGCAGCCATATGGACCGACTGCGATTACCTTCTTTTATCCAAGCTCAAATAGCTGGGCTTCTTTTTGGTTTGGCGCTGGCTCAGCAGCCGCTCAAAAAGCCGAATACGTTTCGCTTGGAATCTCTTACACGGGAGGGGGAAGACGGCCTCCTTATCAAGTATGAAATTCCTTTTGATGGGATGGTGGAATTGCGCCTTTTGGCGGGGAAAGACTCGGTTGTGTATTTTTTCCAGTGGCCCAGCTTACAAGGCAAGCGAGAGCGTCGCCTTCCGGGGGCAAAAGGGCTGCGAGGCACCTATCGTTACCGCATTACCTACAAGGGGATAGAATATACGGGTCAAGTAACACTTTGAGCCAAATAAGTCAAATTTTGTTAGGCATGCTGTGCGCATAGCAATAGTTTGCTATCCTACCCTTGGAGGGAGTGGGGTCGTGGCTACGGAACTGGCTTATACGCTGGCATGTCATGGACATTCGGTTCATTTAGTTTCTTCGGAGCCGCCTATCCGATTTACTGGATGCCTACCGAACCTGTACTTTCATCAGGTGGTGCCGCCGGATTATCCGATTTTTCGGTATCGCCCTTATGAAAGTGCTTTGGCGGGGCGCCTGGTTCGCCTCGCAGAAGAGGGGCTGGATATCATCCATGTGCATTACGCAATTCCTCATGCAATCAGCGCATATTTAGCTCAGCAGGTACTCCTTTATCAGCACAAATCTGTCAGTATAATCACGACCCTTCATGGTACAGACACGACTCTGGTGAGTCAGGACCCCGATTTATATCCAATCGTGGAATTGTCCCTGAGAGCCAGTAGTGAAGTTACGGCGGTGTCTTTTGCATTAGCTCAAGAGAGTCAGAGGCGGTTTAGATTGCCTCAAGCTCCGAGGGTGATTCCCAACTTCGTTGACCTAAATCGGTTCTCGCCTGCTCGGCGTGACGAAAAGCTGCGGGCGGCGTACGCCTCACCTGAGGAGGTTCTTTTAGTTCATGCTTCCAACTTTCGGTCTATCAAGCGCACTCCGCTTATTCTGAACTTGCTGGAGGAGCTTTTAGAAGCGGGGCTGCCTGCTCGTCTGCTTATGATTGGAGATGGTCCAGAGCGGGTTCAATGTGAGCACATGGCTCATGAACTAAACCTATGGGGACGGGTGCATTTTGTAGGAAGTTATCAAGATGTGGCGCCCCTTCTGGCTATAGGAGATGTTTTTGTGATGACGTCGGCATACGAGAGCTTTGGCTTGGCAGCTCTGGAGGCAATGGCATGTGGGGTTCCTGTCGTAGCGCCGAAAGTAGGCGGGCTTCCAGAATTGGTCCTACCTGAAAGCGGACGGCTTTTCCCACCTAATGACTTAAAGGCAGCGCGACAGGCTGTGTTTGAGGTTATTCAGAACATGGATACTTTCAGGGAGGGGGCCTATCAGCGAGCCCAGCATTTTAGTACAGAGCGGGTAGTTCCTTTGTATGAGAGCTTATACGAACAGGTTGTTGCTAAGGTGAGCT
>JANXDD010000021.1 GCA_025059915.1 Bacteroidia bacterium
TGGATGTTGCAGGCAAGGTGGTTTATGTAGATAAGATGAAAGGCGATCGGAAGGAGCTCCACCTTCAGTTGCCTGCGGGGACTTATCAGCTCCTTATCCTTGGCGAGGGTCGCTCTGGTGTAGTACGACTCTTGATTACAGAGTAAGTGGATAGGGTCCTTTGATGTTTGGGGGGGCAGCGCCGAAGGCCCCCCCCCCCCCAACATCTACTTAAAGTCCTCGCTCTTCCCCTCTTATTTTTGCAGAGCAAGCTATGAACAAACTCTTTATCCTTCTGTGCTTCATGGGAAAAGCTACTCTTACGGCGCAAAGCTTGAGAGACTCCATTCGGTACTATGAGGAAAAAGGAAATCCTTCGGAGATGATTCGTATGGTGCGCCAAATGCGCGCCGCCCTGCCATCAAAAGATTCTATCCAAATCTCAGAGACCTACTACTGGGAAGGCTATGCGTGGAATCTCATTGGAGAAATACATAAAGCAGAAGAAGCTTTGAAGCTGGCCCTTTTTTGGGCGCCCGCAGGTCACGCCGGACGCATTGACATATGCAATGTTCTCGCCAAAGTGTATGTAGATAAAGGGGACTTATCACAGGCTCGTATTTTCCTCGACCAAGGCCTGAATTTAGCTCAAACGCTCAGGGATACGGCAGGTTGGAAGCGTGTCCTGACTGCTCTGAGCTATTATGCCTACTATAAAGAGGATTTTCATGCCATGTTTGGGCATTCTCAGCAGCTACTTGCCCTTATAGGGGAGAGAGTCTCTGAGGAGCCGAGGGAGTATTTAGCTGCGCTTACTAACGCAGGTCTGGCTCTTCATTCGTTGGGACGGCAAAAGGAAGCTGAGAAGTACTTTCGACAAGCATGGGCAGCTGCTTATACATACTCTGTGCCCCATTACCTTCGGGCAAAAATCGCCGAAAATCTCGGTATGTCCCTTGAAGAGCAGGGATTCTTAGAAGAAGCGTTTGAATTCTACCGAAAAGCTGATACTCTCTACCAGAAATCTAATGCGCAGTTAGACCGTTCGCATTTGTACAATAATATCGGGCGATTGCTTATAGACTTAGGGGATTTGAAAGGGGCTTATGATTATCTTCAGCAGGCTAAAGAGCTGATTTATCGCTATGACACTTCGGGGGGGTCGCCTGTACTTCCTAATGTTCTTATCAACCTTGGGTTTATTGCTCTGATGTGGAAGGAGTACGCCGCGGCGGAGAGCCTACTTGCTCAGGCGGAAAGGGCAGCCGCACTTTTGCAAGCGCCTTCTCTCACAGCCTACATCAAGTTTTTACAAGGAGAGGTTTGGGCTCATCAAGGGCGTCTTTCCGATGCTCGGCAAGCGTATGAAGAAGGACTACTGCTTATAGATACTCTTTTAGAAACGGGGAGCGACTTTTATCCCAAGTTGCTAAACCGTTTGGGGCTGCTTGCCCTCCGAGAAGCCAACCTGATAGAGGCAGAGTATTATCTGCGAGAAGCGCATTATAGGTTTCTCAAATTTATGCACAGTAGCATTAGTCCTTACGATCCTGATGTTATTTCCCACATAGGGGGATGGGCTTCCTTATATGAGAAACAAGGGCGATGGAGAGAGAGCGATAGCGCTGCTATCCTTGCATTCAAAAAGGCATTTATTCGGTTTCAGCTGTATTTGCCTATGCTATCTTTCGGACAGAGGGCGGATATGATTGAGTGGTATGTGAAGCCCTACTACCTCAGCCTTCAGGAGCGGATAAGCCGGCGAGAAGATTCGGCGCTGACCGCAGCGGGACTGTGGGCAAGCCATGTAATGGAAGTTTTAGAAGGCTTTTCGGTGAATGAAAGCCTTTTCACAAAAAAGCCAGTTTCCCAAGAAGCACTGCACAGGTGGAAAGCCAGTCTGCTGGCTTATCAGCGAGCAGAGCGTGAAGGGGAAGCGGCTCAGGCAGAGTCTCTACTTGCTGTGGCTCAAACCTCCTATGCGCAACTGCGAGAGAGTGGTTACCTGCCCCCCTTAGAGCCACAAGAGTTCTTTCAAGAGCTGGGGCAAAAACTCTCTAAGAAAGAGGCATTAGTAAAAGTCGTTCATGCAGGGGATTACTACATCGCTTATGCAGTTAGGAAGCGCCGAGGACGTCTACTTGTGCATCGCCAGGTGATACCCGGAGACCTCTCTCAGCTGCAAAAGGAGCTATCTCTATACTTGCAAACTTTCTTTCCAAAATCCACCCGGCGGATTCATATTTTTAGCGTGATTGAGATATCTCTACAACAGCTTGAGGGAAGCAAACGGCCCTCTCAGCAGATTATCTTTCACACTCAGAACCTAATGTGGCGGTGGATGGCGCAGAAGCGGTTATCTTCCTCTACTATCAGAAGAAGGTAATTAGGGACGGTAGCCAGAGGCTTCGTACAGTTCAGCGTATTTTTCTACGGGAGTTGCAAGTAGCTCGGGGAGGGGTATATCCTTTTTCTCTGCGTAGCGCCGTACCGCTTGCCAACCGAAATACCATCCCAGCCGAGGGGGCGAACCCCTACCATACTCCTTAGTGAATGGCTCCTCTCCTATGTAGGGCTGGATGGTGAAATAGCGCGTCTCCTGAAGGTAGGGTAAAATCTCCTTGTAAGCATAGCGGGCATTTTCTTCTAACCACTGCATGTGCTGAGCGGTATAGAAAAGCCGCAGCGTATCTGGTAGCTCTGGTAGAAGCTTTTCCAGCGCATACAGTTGAATGCCATGCCAGACCATGTAATCCACCATTTTGGGGAGGTGGCGGGGAGAAAGTTGGGGCATTTTGCTGCGGATGAGCCGCAGGGCTACAAATACGGGGATATGAGGTTCTGTCAGTCGCCGCCGAATAAAATAAGGGAGGTCAGGCGGATAAAATCCAAATGTGTCTGAGATAAAGTAATGCAGCCCTATCATCAAGTGCTTGCGGCATAGCTGGCACATGTCCTGCTCCATCGTAAGAGCCCCAACAGGGCCATAGCCAGTTACGAAGGTAACAACTTGGGGAAGGGAGTCCTGAGGATAAAGGGCTTTCCATCGCTGGAAAAGGGGCTTGAGCTTTTCTTCAAAGTTGTAAGAGAGGGGATAGCGCCGCAGGACAGTATCTATGAGCCATGTGAATAGACTATCCTCCCGAAACTCCTTCACATCTATCTGGTACAAGCTGTCTGGAACCTCCTGCCCTTCGTAGAAGCAGTCGTAGAAAAGCGCTCGCAGACGGATGGAATCTTCAGGGGTTTTGTATCCATTACGAAGTACGACTTCCCCGCGCCAGACAGAAAAAGGAATATCGGGCAGCTTTTCTTCTTGTTGGCAGGCTATTAGTATAACCCCACATACCGCCGCAATAGCCATTCTACGGAGAGAAGGGAAAGTATGAGGATGAGCCATAGGCTCCATTCGTGGAATGAAATGGTGAGCCGCTGCGAAGTTAGGAAAGCGGAGACAGGTAGGGTAGCCCGCAGGCTATCAGCAAAGGAAGAGCGATTTTCCCACGACCAGTATCGCCCCCCCGTCAGACGAGCTATGTACGCCAAATAAGTCGTATCTCGCCCCAAAGTCTGAAGCTCTGGTGAGCGGGATTCTACGAGGATAGCCCCAGAAAAGAGTACAGTGGCTTTGTCCTTCACTACATATGGATACACACCCGGGGTATCAGGTACCCAGAGGGCTTTTTGGGTTCCATCTGGTTCTGTCTGGAGGGGAAGGGTTGTGCCGCCTATGGAAAGGGTGGCTCCTTTTGGAAGGAAGCCGCTCCAGATGACTGCTTCCCCGGGAGCTACGGTGGAGCGCCGAGGAGCAAAAAGCCAGCGACTGCGCTGCAGCCGAAGCCCCTCTTGAAGGAGAGAGAAAAACACCGAATCCCAGCGCTCTTCTTGGGCTGGAGAAGTGCGAAGTTGCCACCACCCCTCGCCCGCTAAAAGAGTCAAAAGCCGATTTCCCCGATAAAACTTATACCCTATCGGGCGGCTCCACCCCAAATCAATCGGCTGAGCTTCTGAGCTGTAGTCTCTCGTCTGTAAATAAATTGCTGCTCCATTGCTGAGAGGATAAGCCATCAAATCTCCCCAGGACTTGAGCCCTATCTTTTGAAGGATGACCTCTCGGGGCTCTACGGCTCCCCAGCTGAGGAGGAGAAATGCATTTTCTGCTAAGAGCTTCTCTGCCCACATTTCATCCTCGGGGCGAGCTGGGAAGTTGTACAGTACATGGAGGTCATGGCTTCGCCAGCGGAGGGTATCGGGAGAAGTAGTGTAGCCAGCAGGTTTGCGAGCAGCGATAAGCCGTACCTGCCCCAGCCTCTCCAGCCTCGCCCGAAGAAAAGCTATATCAGGCGTAATCTCTCCTGCCCATAGATAAATGCTGACCCTCTCTGGCTGCACTTCTATTAGGGCGGTTCGTTGGTTATTGGCAGGATTAGGATCGGCTGGGTCATCAAGTTCAAAGCGTAAGGCATGAAAGCCCACGGGCAGAGGAGGAAGTTTGAGCCTATACTGCTGTGTCCGAGCAGGAATGGGAAAGCGCTGCTGCCCTCCCGGGTAACGCACCGTCAGCATGCTGGGATGGTCAGCATTTCGCAAACGAAGCTGAATAGGAATCTCCTCCTTCTCCGTAACATAAGGGGGAATTTCTACGCTCTCTACGTATAAATCTGCAATCGGAGCAGACGGTCCTACACTCACAGTCCAAATAGGTATCTCAGAATAGAGCGGTGCTCCCTCCCCAGTTTCTCGCCCATCAGAAAGGAGGACCGCAGCCGCTGCTTGGGGATGGGCCTCTAACGCTTGACGCAAAGCCAAGCTTATCTGACTGACCTGCCCTTTTCCATTTAAGCTATCCTTTGGACGAAGCTTTTCATCAAATGCATAAGATTCCACTCGGAGCCCTTTGGCTTCTAAGCTTTGCTGAAGGTCTTGGATGCCTTTGACATATTCTGTTAGAGAAAAGCTACCTTTCCAGAAGACGCTTTCGCTATTGTCTGCTAAAAGAAGTACCAGGGGCTTTTCTTCTTGCTCAAAGTAGCGGGTGAGAATGGGTTCTGCTAATAGAAACAGAAGTGCCCAAACTGCTCCGGCGCGTAGAGCTCCCAGCAGATAAAGCCACCCTTTCGGAATGCGCACAGGCAAGCGGTAGTAGCTCCACACCGCAAACCCCACGGCTATAAGGGCAGCTATCCCCCCCCACCACACAAGGTTCATAGCTCAGCTGAGATGATGTAGTTATCCCGAGTAGGGGACTGCCGCAAAATCAGCTCCCCTAAAAATCCAGCCAAAAATAGCTGTACTCCCACTACGAGCACCGTCAAACCCAGATAAAAAAGGGGCTGCTGTACTACCTCCCGCCGAACTGTACCATATACCCGCAGCTGATGCAGCTTATCGCTAATCAGCCAAAGCACAATACCAGCCCCGAGGAAAAACGCTAAAACCCCCAGTCCTCCGAAAAAATGCATCGGACGCCGCCCAAACCGCGCCAGAAAACTCACCGTCAAAAGGTCTAAAAATCCATACAAAAACCGTTCCCACCCAAACTTCGTGTGTCCATATTTCCGCGGGTAGTGAGTAACGATTTTTTCACCGATTTTTCTGAAGCCGTTTGCTTTAGCAAGGTAGGGGATATAGCGGTGCATTTCTCCGTATAGCTCAATAGACTTGGCTACTGGAGCGCGGTAAGCCTTGATTCCACTATTGAAGTCGTGGAGGGGAATGCCGGAAAAAACTCGTACTACCGCATTGAAAACACGACTGGGCAGGCGCTTGGAGAGGGGGTCGTGCCGCTTTTTCTTCCATCCACTGACCAAATCGTATCCCCCCTGCACAATCATTTCATACAAAGCAGGAATCTCATCAGGAGAATCTTGAAGGTCTGCATCCAGAGTGATGATTACCTTACCTTGGGCTTTTTGGAAACCCACATAGAGGGCGGCTGATTTGCCGTAGTTGCGGACGAACCGCACCGCCCGCAAAAAAGGATACTTCTGCCGAAGGGACTCTAAAACCTGCCAAGTGCCGTCTGTACTTCCATCATCTACAACGATGAGCTCGTAGGAAGGGAATCGCCCCTCACAGACCCGATAAATCCATTCTATCAGCTCCGGCAGGGACTCTGCTTCATTATAGGCAGGAATGACGAGAGAAAGCTCCACTTAGAGACTGAGAATTTTGAGTTCTGTACGGCGGTTTTTCTGCTTATTTTCAGGTGTATCGTTAGGTGCTACGGGACGGGACTCTCCGTAGCCCCGAGCCACTAGGCGGTTCCCATCTATCCCACGTGAGATAAGGTAATCTACAACTGCCTGAGCTCGCGCCTGCGAAAGGCGGAGATTGTAAATTTCTGACCCATCACTATCTGTGTGCCCCGAGATTTCCACCCGTAGAGAAGGATTCTCTCGGAGGAACCGCACCACCCGTTCCAATTCCTCTATAGACTCTGGACGAAGCGTCGCTTTGTCGTAATCAAAGTAGATATTGCGGAGGACGATAGCTTTCTCGCTCTCCACAGGGCTGAGGAGAAAATCCCGCTTAATCCCGCCCTCAGGAATTTCTACGGAATCCCTATAAGGGAAAAACCCTTTGTGAATGATTTCCACGTAGTAAAAGCCGGCTGGCAGGCAGCCTTTGAAGTTACCTCCATTATGGGAAGTCATTCGCCGTCGGGTGCCTGCGCGATCTATGAGATAGATGGTAGCATCTTTGACAGGAGAACGGGTGTTTTGATTGAGTATTGAGCCCTCAATGCATGTTTTGCTTATGGCTGCAGGGGATAGTGTAAGGTCTATGCGCAGCCCCTGAGGATAGTGCTCCCGTCCGAGAGAAAAGATTTGCATAGAGGGTTCATACCCTTGAGCTTCTGCCTGAATGTGGTGGTTGAGCCCAACGGGCGCTTGGATTTCATAATACCCCTTGGCATTTGTGAGAACCTCGCCAATCACTTCTCCCGACTGTGTGGTAAGGCGCACAGTCGCATTGGCGAGGGGGGTGTTTTTGGCAGATTCTGTAACATAGCCGAAAACTTTCAGCCGCTGCACGCGTCTAACTATGAGGTCTCGATTCACTCCATTTTTGAGAATAGAATCTGGAATGTCTTTGAGCTTGGGCAAGACAATGCGCTCTTCTACAGGAGGATAGTTAGGAGCTGTGCCCCTAAGAAGGAGGATGTGCCTGCCACCTGTAACTTCAAAACGGAAGGGTTTGCCTGGGGTGTAGCGCTGCACCTGAAAAGCTTCATCACGCGCATCTGCCCGCTCTAATGCTATCGTGTCTATGAGAGTGATGTTTCCTGCTACTTCTTCGCCTGTTTCTCCATCTATGAGCCGTCCTTTGATGGCAATCATGATAGGTTTAGGGGGATTCACAGGAATATTCCGATGGACATTGATGGCGTGGTCATGGACAGAGGTCGTGATGAAATCTACATTATCATCCCCATTTACATCGCCTAAACTGAGAGATACAGGCCACTGCCCAGTACCGATCCGATGGCGATCCGAAAAGTGTCCTTTTCCATCGTTGAGATGTACATTGATGACGTTATCACGAGCAGAGACGGTAACCACGTCCAAGTCCCCATCTTTATCAAAATCGCCAAGGTACAGGGTAAAGTTATAGTTGCCGGAGGGCTGGACATGAGGCTCTTCCCAGCGTCCGTAGCCTGCATTCAGGAAAGTGGCAATAGAGGTACCGATATAGGTGCCAATAACAATATCAGGTCGTCCATCTTTATTGACATCGCCTACATCCAGGGCCCAGATAGAGGCAGGAGAGGTGAGCTGCTGTCCCTCTCCTGTATAGCCGCTTTTTCCATAGAAAATCACAAGGAAAGGCTCCTCACCGCCTACGACAATATCGGGTCTTCCGTCTTTATCCAAATCACCGACAGCAGCAGCACGGGGACGATTAGGGGACTTGAGCACCTTGTATCCTTGGAGAGTTCCGCCCATGTTACGCAGTAAATACACACTTCCTTCATCATGGCAAACAACACCTACATCTTCTCGTCCATCTCCATCCCAGTCTGCGCTAATAAGGTGATGAGGCCCTTTGCCTACATTCACGGAGCCGGAGAGGGGCAAGCTACCCTTTTTGTCATTGAGGTGCCAGCCTACTTTGGATTCGCTGTAGGAAGCCACTACGATATCTAAGGCACCATCTTTATTGAGGTCTATGGCGAGGGGCTTCCATGCGTCTTTGAGAGAGGAGAAAGTAAAGCTGCGGGGAAACTCTGCCTGGCGATTATTCACGTATAACGCAAGCTTTCCCTCTGAACGGCAAGCGGTAAGGATATCCTCCCATTCATCCCCTGTGAAATCGGCTACGGCAGTTCCCCAGGGATTGCGGCAAGCCGCTATGGGGTAGTTAGGCAAGAAAACCTGTCCGGATATAAAGATAGTACTGTCCTTCCCAGAGCGATTGAGAAGTTGAGCCCAAAGGATACCTATGAGCAGGCTGAATGAGCCCCGCATGCGCCAAAAATACGACAGCTCTTGGCGATGCCCGAAAGTTTGTACCTTTGGGCTGATATAGACCGTTTATGGAAGGGAGAGAGGTGTATTCAGTCAAAGTGCGCGCGGGTAAGCGAACCTACATTTTTGACGTGCGCTCCACGAGAAATCGTGATTATTACATCACTATCACGGAGACAAGACGAGATTTTTCCGGCGAAGTCAGTCAGAAGCAAAAGATTTTTTTGTACAAAGAAGATTTCGTCAAGTTCCAGCGGGCGTTAGATCAGGTCATTTCTCATGTACGGAAGGACCTTTTGCCGGATTATCAGTATGAGCGTCCTGCTCCTGAGAGCGACGAGGAAAGATGAGGGTGACCCGAGTTCCTGGGTTTAGGCGTTCAGCGAGGAGTTGGGCCTCTCCGTGATACAGCTGCTCTAAACGGTGAATGAGATTAGAAAGTCCCACGCTCTGACGGAGGCGGCTGAGGTCTATCCCTGGTCCGTCATCCACTACTTGTATAGTGATAACTTCTGTTTCCTCAGTAACAGCAATTTCCATTTGAACGGGACGGGTCAGGCGCCCCACCGCATGCTTGATAACATTCTCAGCCAGCAGCTGAATAGAGAAAGGGGGGATATGAAGGGGAGGACAGACTTCTGGAACTTTCCATGAGACTTTTAGACGCTCGCCGAACCGCTGTTTTTCTATCGCCAGATAATCCCGCACAAGGGCAAGCTCCTCCTCTAAGGGCACGGTCATCTGGCGGGCGTGCGACAAGCTGCGCCGCAGGAGGTCCCCAAGCCGACTCATAAGCGCCTCAGCCAGAGCTGGGTCCTCACCTACCAGCGATTGGAGAGTGTTGAGTGCATTGAAGAGAAAATGGGGGCTCAGCTGACCGCGGAGAGCCGCCAGACGAGCTTCATGCGCGGCTTCCAAGAGTTCTGCATGGCGCAAGGCTATGCTCAATCCTGCAGCGAACGGGGAGAGCCGCTGGACATCATCCGGCCGCAGCTTATAAGTACCTTCTTTCAGCAAAAGCCATCCATATGACGGTAGGGGAAGGATTACATCAGGGGTAAAAGGGAGATTCTCCAGCGGGATGGGAGGAGGTTCGCCGGTGCGGCGCATCCATGGACGCAGCGAAGATGCTTTTCCTTCTGCTTTCTGCAGGCTCATCTGTTCAATAGCTGCATAAAGGCGGAGAGTTTCTTCAGCAAAGCGAATGAGCTCAGCCCGCTCTACTTTCTCCCATAGAAGGGGGAGTCGCTCCTCTAAAAGGCGCACCCGCTGCTGTCGAGCCTGAAAAAGCCTTCGCCCACCTTCTATGAGAAGAAAACTAAGAGCAAACCCCATTCCCCCAAAAAGGAGCTGATGAAGGGCACTTTTTCCCAAAAAACTACTCAGAATCCCTATCCCCAAAGCAGATAGAGAAAGCCCTATGCGCCAAAGAGGAAGGAGCCGCAGAGTCCGACGGAGATGAGATGCGTATGATGAAAGGATCAAAGCTCCCAAGAGCGACAGGATGAGGGGCAAGCGAGCTACTACCCAGGCCCCCCATGCGATTGCGTACAAAAGGGCTATCCCTTGAGGGAGAAACGCGGCAGGCAGCCCTAAGAGAGCCTCTGTGGTGAGGTATTTGGTCAAGTCCTGCTTCAGGAATGGAAGAATGATAAGTGGTAACATCCCCAGCCATACGAGCTTTTCTTCAGCAGCATGGAGGAGAGCCCCCATTCCCCACAGACTGACCGCCACCGCCGCCCATAAATCTCGGGAAGAGCCGCTCCTATCCGCCCATAATAGCCACAGAAAACTAAAAGCCCCAATATAACTCATCAAGCGAAGCAGAGGCAAAGGTCCTATTGAAAATCCCCCTCCTCCTGAGGTGAAAAGAAGAAAAGCAGCTCCCATCAGGAGAATTCCCAAGGTAAGGTGTAGCGTCCAGTGGTATTCTACTTCGGAGGTAGGCCAGCCCAGCGGAAACGCAGGCAGACTTTCTACGAAAACGAGATGTATTTCTCCCCGCCGGCTAATCTCATAAAGAAACAGCTGGTGGGGCTTTTCCGCAGGGGGAATGCGAGCAGGGGCGCACACTTTCCGATAATCTATACGATGCAGCTTGTCGCCTAAAAGAAGCGCATTTTCGCTAAAGGCAGGAAATTTTTTCGCCAGAACCCATGTGCAGGAATCTGAGGGATTCCATACTCCTCCATCTGTGGGGGGAGGATACCACCCTGTAAAAGTGTGCCATATCCCTATTGCCCCGCCTATAACAAAGAGCCATAGGAGGCGTTTCACGGCACCCGTGAAATGTACAGCGTATTGGTTCTCAGACGGGCGCGCAGTGGCATGGATACGGTGAAAATCACCGTGTCTCCTGAGTCCACATGTCCTAATCCTTTGAGGATAGAAAGTACATCCTGAATAGTGTCGTAAGTACCTTCTTTTCGGCGATAATAGTAAGCTCGCACGCCCCAGAGGAGATTGAGACTACCCAGTATTCGCGGGTTTGGTGTGAATATGAATATGTCTGTCTGCGGGCGCCAGCGCGCAAGCTGGAAAGCCGTATAACCCGAATACGTCAGCCCTACGAGAGCTCGGGCACCCACCTCAGAAGCCAATGTACAAGCCGTCCAGCATACCGCATCTGAATGGTAAGTAGGAGAGGTCGGGCTGGGCTGCCCAGGGAACCGATAAATCTGGGGATCCGCCTCTGCTTGACGAAGAATACGTTGCATCTGCTGTACCGCTTCTATAGGATAAGCCCCCACGGAAGTCTCACCGCTTAGCATGACAGCATCAGCCCCATCCAGCACAGCGTTAGCTACATCCGTAACTTCTGCTCGGGTAGGAGTTGGATTTTGGATCATCGTCTCAAGCATTTGGGTCGCTACTACCACAGGTTTTCCCATGAGGTTGGAGGTGCGAACGATTCTCTTCTGCCAAAAAGGAATTTCTTCCACTGGAATCTCTACCCCTAAATCTCCCCGAGCCACCATGATGCCATCGCTTTGCTCAATGATCTCCTCTAAATGATGGAGAGCTTCTGGGCGCTCAATCTTAGCCATAATGCGCATGCTGGAGCCAAAGCGCCGCAGGGCATTTCGCACAAGTTGAATATCTGCAGGAGACCGCACAAACGAAATCGCCACCCAGTCCAGCTCTTGCCGAATAGCTTCCAAAAGATCCTCCCAATCCTTGTCAGAAAGCGTAGGAAGTGAAATAGGACGACCTGGAAGGTTTATCCCCTTCCGACTACCTATCCTATCTCCCGCCAGAACCCGGAGGCGCACCGTCCCTTTTTTATCTGATTCAATCACTTCTAAGCGCACCCGTCCATCTTCCACCAGCACAATATCCCCCGGCTCAACATCTTGAGCTAAAGTGTCGTATTCTACCGGTATGGCTCCGGGAATATTTTCGGTTGAGAAGACAACCTCTTCGCCAGCTTGCACAGGAACGGCTTGGGGTAAGTTGCCGATCCGCATTTTAGGTCCTTGAAGGTCTGCCAGGAGAGCTACATGAGTGCCCAGCTGAAAGTTCAGTCGGCGTACTCGATCTATCACTTGGCGGTGGGTCTCCCAGCTTCCGTGACTGAGATTGAGGCGAATCACATCCACCCCTGCTTCTATCAGCTGTCGTAAAATACTTTCTGACTCACAGGCTGGACCAGCCGTGGCAATGATTTTGACTCGGTTATAGGAGACTTTTCCCATAAGAGTGTAGAAAGGAATAAATCCACACTTTCATTTCTTGTATTCCTTCTCCACTGCGAGCGGAAACGAAACCCTTCCACACTGCGCGAGGAAAGGCTTCCAAAAGTATCCGCCGTTGGTGATGCCGCTGAGCTTGCGAAAGCGTATCCGCTTTCGTAGCAAGAATAAGGTAGGGTAGAGCAAGCCTCTCTATGCGAGCCACCCAGTTGAGGTCAAGCTGCTGAGGAGGAAGTCGGCTATCTACAAGGACACACACAACTGGCCGAACTGTTTCCAAGAAACGAATATTCTGCTGGAGCCACAAATGCCTTTGAGTCTCTGGGACAGCTGCATAGCCGTAGCCAGGTAAATCCGCCCATAGAAAGGCTTTCTCAGCTTCATAAAGCCAAATTTTCCTCGTGCGTCCAGGCTGCCGGCTCACTGCTGCGACCGATCGTCCTACTAACCTATTCAAGAGGGAGGATTTGCCCACATTAGACCGCCCGGTAAGGGCTACGACAGGTTTAGGAGGGAGCTTTCCTTCAAACGGATAGGAGCGTATCGCATTTACCATCTTTCCCCTGCTTTTATAGAGAGGCAAAGTCTATTCTGAGGTGGATAAGGCAGGCATATATAGTTAGGATTGTAAGCGCAGTAAGGGAAATAAGCCCGATTGAAGTCTATACAAGCGATAGTATCGTGGATTTCCACAGGTACGTACCGCCCTCCTTCGTAAGTCAGCCCTTGAGCGGCAGTAGAGTCCCAGAAAGCTATATAAGCAGCTTCATTTTTCTTTCCCCCATATACCAGAAGGCGCGTAGGGGCTCTGCAGGAATCCAGTGAGGGTAAATTCACCCATACCGCTCCTATCACTGGGGCAAGGGCATGAGGTAAAGCTTCATACCGCCCATGAACCCGCCAGACACTATCAGGTTCAAAGTATCGCAATCCCCCGAAGCGCTCGCGCTCCGATAAAGGTATCGGCGATCGCTCACTCGCTCGGAAGATGCTGTCTTTGTAAGCTCGGGCCTCTTTTAGGTTTCGAGCATAGGCTTGCCATGACATCTCACAGGGCAAAGGCAAATCCATCCTTTCCGTAGAGCGCCGAGGGAAAATAAGAACGCCTATGACCACAAGCAAAATACCGACCCCTATCCACAGAGAACGGCGCATTAGTCTAACCGAAGCCTTTCCATTAGGCGCAGCAAAGGACGAGTGTAAAGCATAGTGTAAAAATGGATGTTTTTGACGCCATGGGAAAGAAGGTCAGTAGCCTGATGATAAGCCCATTCTAATCCGATTTCCAACACTTCTTTGTCATCCTTTGCCGATAGGACAGCTTGCGTGAGAGGTTCGGGAATAGAGATGTGGAAAGAGCGTGGGAGGGAATATACATGCTCCCGTTTTGTGAGGATTTTGATGCCCGGGATTATAGGGATAAACACTCCAGCTTGGCGAGCCTTTTCTACAAAAGCGTAGTAGTAGGCATTGTCAAAAAACATCTGGGTGATGGCGTAGCTTGCACCTGCATCTTGTTTTCGTTTGAGGTTGGCAATGTCAAAAGCTAAGTTTGGGGCTTGGTAATGCTTCTCTGGGTAGGCGGCGACCCCTACACAGAAGTTCGTAGGTTGAGCATCGGTCAGGTCATCTAAATATCGCCCTTGATTCATGCCGATTATCTGTTCTACCAGTTCGTAAGCGTACTGATTCACGGTACGGTCGGGGCGCGGGGGACGGGCGTATTTCTCTTCGCCTTGGAGGGCAAGGACATTCTCCACACCGAGGTAATGAAGCTCAATCAAAGCATCCTCCGTTTCCTCTCTGGTGAAGCCATGACAAAGCAAATGAGGAACAGGCTCTATGTTGTACTTATACTTTATGACAGCGCAGATGCCGAAGGTTCCGGGACTTCGGCGTTTGACGCGCCGCCGAAATGTGCCGTCAGGCTGCTCCTGCCAGATAACCTCAGCTGCATGACTGGTGATATTAATGTAGCGGGGACGGTGGGGAAGGAGGCTTTCTACTGCATTATACACTTGATGGATGCTGCCTCCCCGCCTGGGAGGGATAATCTCAACGCTGATAAAAGGCCCTGGTTCTGTCGCCAAGATTTCAGCGACATGCATGGGTCAAAGTTCCCAAATCTCTGCGAAATACTCAATCAAAACTTCTCTCAGAAAAGCCTGCTCTTCTGCTGGGGTCCATGAGGGCAAGGCTTGGAGAGGCTCCCAGTGCGGCCAACCTTGCTCATCTTTCCCCACCTCTTGCACATAGCCGCGCCGAGCTAAAAGCACCAAAGTACCCAGCTGGATGAGATTAAGTTTTACCACCCGCTCATCTCCCTCGGGAAACCTCCCCATGTAGTTTAGCCCCACCAGGAAAAGGAGGAACTCTTCGGAGGGTTGTTTGCCATAGCGCCGTTCTGCTTCCTCGCAGAGCTTTTCCCAAGCGTCTCTTTGATATGCCATTAGGCAGGAGAAGGTAAAAAAATTGCGTTCAGACTTATCTGCTCAGGATGCCTTTCAGACCTGCGCCGAAGTTTTTGAGAAAGTCCTCTCTGGGGAAGCATGTGGTAATAAAGAGGTCTTTTTCCTTTGTATGGCATGACAGGCTGGACCTTTGAGCGTCGGCTGCGAAACTGGCGGTATGCAGTTATTTGGATAGGGTGGATGAGGTGCAGTTTGTCCTGGGCGCAGCAGACGGTAGGTGTATGGACTTTCCAGCAATGGGGCATGGGTTTGGACAAAAGGGATCACTGGCAGCTGGTGGCGATTACTCAGCCCCGTTTCAGTTATAAGGGCTGGGAGACTATCATACTTCTTGGGAAGCTGGGCTATCGCATCCATCCTAAGCATGTAGTTTTCCTTGGGGGGCAGTGGGTGGAGTTTTACGATCCTCGTCGTTTTAATCAGAGGAGGCTTTTCCAGCGTTGGCAATGGACTCCTTCTACCCACCTTTCCCTTACCACCACAGTAGAAGAGCGGTGGCAGAATGGGCGCTTGGTAGAAGCTCTCTTGCGCCCGCTGGGGCGATATCGGATAGGGGTCGGGGCTTTATGGCTGAACTACACAAGTGAGATTTTTTTCTCCTTCTGGGTGCCGCGAACGAGCTGGCGCTTCTATCCTCGTCAGCTACGAACATGGCTTTCTGTCAGCTATCCACGGACAGGAAACTGGCAAGTAGAGGTAGGGTATCTCAATATCGCTATTCCAAAAGCTGCTCCGCGTCACCGCCTCTGGATAGCGACCCGAGTCTATTTCAATCCTTTCAGAGAGGAACACTCGCATCGGTAGCTAAGATGCTGAGGGGTTAGGGTACTATTCTACACTCGCTCCAGTAGGACACTGACTCCTTGTCCCACACCTACACAGAGGGTGGCAAGTCCGTATTTTTTCTTGTATGCATGGAGACTGCGGCTGAGGGTGAGAGCTAAACGGGCTCCTGTAGCGCCCAAGGGGTGCCCGATTGCAATGGCCCCACCGTGAAGGTTGAGACGAGACTCATCTATCCCCAGCAGCTGCACGCAAGCAAGTACCTGCGCAGCAAAGGCTTCATTTAGCTCTATGATATCTATCTCGTCCAGAGAAAGCTGCAGGCGCTGAAGGAGCTTCTGGGTCGCAGGTACGGGTCCGATGCCCATATAGCTGGGGTCTACCCCTGCACTTGCAGCTCCGACGATACGAGTGAGGGGGGTCAAGTTGTATGTTTTCAGAGCCTTTTCACTGGCTAAGAGCACAATCGCTGCTCCATCATTAATTCCTGACGAGTTGCCTGCGGTTACCGTTCCTCCTGCACGAAAAGCCGGCTTGAGCTTAGAAAGTTTCTCTAAGGTCGTCTCTGGGCGAGGGTGTTCATCTTCACTCATGACAGTTCCATCAGGGAGGGGAATAGGATATATTTCTTCTGCGAAGAAGCCGGCTGCTTTAGCTGTGGCGTAGCGCTGCTGAGAGCGGAGGGCATAGGCATCCTGAGCTTCGCGGGTGATATGGTACCTTTCTGCGACATTTTCCGCCGTTTCCCCCATGCTATACGGGGGATATTTCTCTGCTAAACGGGGATTGACAAAGCGCCATCCGATGGTAGTGTCGTAGATTTCTGCATTTCTGGAAAAGGCTGCTTCAGCTTTGGGGATCACAAAGGGGGCGCGGCTCATGGACTCCACTCCCCCAGCTAAGACTATATCGGCTTCTCCTACGGCGATGGCTCTCGCTCCTTGAATGATTGCTTCCAGCCCCGAAGCACATAGCCGATTGACCGTAAAGCCCGGGACCTCTACGGGGAGCCCTGCCAGCAGCACTGCCATCCGAGCGACATTGCGGTTATCTTCACCTGATTGATTTGCTGCCCCAAGGATGACCTCATCATACGCCTCCAGGGGAATCTGAGGAAAGCGTTCCACGAGCTGCTTTATCAAGTAAGCGATTAGGTCGTCGGGGCGTACGCCTGCGAGCTTGCCCCCGTATCGCCCAAAGGGGCTTCGCAATCCCCCCACGACATATGCTGCTGTCATAAGCTCAAAGGTATAGGCTTCTGCGTTCAGAGCTTATAAGTGTATCTTTGCAAGAGTGGCTCGCATTTTAGCCATAGACTATGGTCTGCGGCGCACAGGCCTGGCATGGACTGATCCAGAGCAGCGGGTGGCCCTTCCGCTGGCAGGTGTAGAAACTAATCGGCTCTGGGAGGTGCTTCTGAGTTTCCTTCCTGAAGTTGAGAAGATCATCGTGGGCTACCCTCGGAAAATGGATGGCAGCCCGACAGATATGACCTTACCTGTGAAGTCCTTCTATGAGGAGCTGAGGCGGCGCTATCCGCATATCTCTATAGAGCTGGTAGATGAGCGGCTTAGCACTCGGGCTGCTTCTTACTATATGAGACAGCTTCCCAATCGGCAGCGGCGAGATAAAACTACTGCAGACCGCCTTGCAGCCACCATCCTTTTGGAAAACTATCTCCTGCGAAAGCAGATATGATTCGTCCTATCGTTCTGTACGGGGCGCCCGTCTTACGGCAAAAAGCCTCTCCTGTTTCCCCTGAGGACCCGGAGCTTCCCCGTCTCATTCAGGATTTGTGGGATACCATGTATAATGCGGATGGAGTAGGGCTGGCTGCTCCTCAAATAGGAGTCTCTAAGAAAGTCTTCGTCGTAGATGCAAGGCAGCTACAATCTCCTGAGGAAGAGCCTTTCAAAGGTGTGTTTATCAATCCGAAAATTCTTTCTACAGACCCTGTATGCGCGCCTTATGAAGAGGGGTGCCTGAGCATACCGGGGATTCGCGAGCGTATTTACCGTCCAGTAGGTGTGGAGGTGGAGTACTTAGATGAAAATCTCGTGCTTCAGCGGCGGCATTTTACGGGGATTGTGGCGCGAGTTATCCAGCATGAGTATGACCATCTTATCGGGCAGCTATTTATTGATTACCTTTCTCCTCTCAAGCGTCAGCTTCTTCGTCGCCGTTTGAAAGAAATCACCGCTGGACAGGTAGAAGCGCCTTACCCTTTGCAGTATGTCGGACGAGCTCACTGAAAAAGTAGTTTATGCTATCACAATCTTGCTGGGGGGGCTTGCTGTTTTGGCAGCTCCACTCAGTCGGCGAATAGGCTGGCTCCTTCTCGCCGCCGGCATCCCTTGGGCGAGTGAGATAATTGAGTCAGGAACAACTACCCTTACCCTGCCTACTGATATCTTTGCTGCGATAGGCGGGCTGGGGATCGTCGTATATCTTCTCTTTTCTCCTTCTATCATCGCAGAGATTTGGCGCTCTTCGCTGCTTAGGTGGTTGGGGGCTTATTTTTTGTGGATGGGTATCACTATAGCTTTTTCCACGGATGCGGTAGTATCCCTCAAGTTCTGGATTAGCCAGATAGCCTATGCTTTCGCTTTCGGGGTTGGTGGGTATTTATACATGCGAAATGCTTCCCAACAAGGGTCTTTCGTTTTACCTACGGTGCTATTACTCTCAGCCTTAGGAGTTTTAGGCATCTGCGTCTTTACGCATATCAGCTTGGGAGGGACGAAGGATACAGTTGAAAGGTCTATTTCGCCTTTCATGCGAGAGCATACAGTGTATGGGGCCTACAGCGCATGGTTTTTCACGATGAGTGTGGTGCTTCTGGCGCTCACGCGTAACTTAATGATGCTTGGAGCTGTAGTTTTGAGTGGGGCAGCGCTCTTTTTGAGCTATAGTAGAGGAGGATGGCTGACAGCATTAGCCGTTCTGGCTATTTGGGCATTCATAGAACTGCTGCGGCGCTTGTCCAGCACGGCAAGGTTTTTCTTAGCTGCTATGGGCGGGCTGTTCTTGCTAATTGCAGGGGTTTTCATATTCAGCTACAATCCAGAAATTCTTCAGCTGCAGATACGCCAAAAATTTGGCGAGGTGGGACAACATTTTGCTTCCAGCTTTGACCTCAAAAGTAATCTTTCCAACATGGAGCGGATTAATCGCTGGTTTTCTGCGATACAGATGATAGAGGATCGACCTATCTTTGGCTTCGGAGCTAATACTTTCATGAAGGAGTATTCTGCCTATCAGCGTAGTCTGACTCGCACCCCTGTTAGTGTAGAGATGGGAGAGGTAGGAGGCGCCCATAGTGAATACCTTACAGCGGCTTCTGAACTTGGTCTGCCGGGGCTTTTCTTTCTGCTCGGGATTTACCTCACCTCGCTATTTGTAGGATTAGGCGGGCTTATTCGTAAAGGACCTCCAGAGCTGCGGTGGCGATATGCTTTATTCACTTTGCCCCTTCTTTCTTACTATCTGCATGGCTTCATCAATAACTTCATGGACCATGGACATGTAGCGGGGCTGGTATATCTGCACTGGGGCATCCTCGCTGCACTCCAAAAAGAAGCTGTATCTTCACCCTATGCAGAACTGGAAAGAGTATAGCGGACCCATTTGGCTTTTTCTCCTCATTGCCAGTGCTTGTCAGTCTCAGCCTACCTTCCTAACTGGGGAAGTGGAGGGGCTGAGCCGGGACTCCGTATATCTGTACAAATGGGTGCTTGGTCGGTGGGAAAAAGCAGCTGCAGCTAAGGTAGAGAATGGAAAATTTTCCTTCCGTGGTAGCGTTTCGCCGGGCATTTATCTCTGGGGCATCTCTCCACAGGAAGGCGACTTAGTTGTAATAAATGGCAAAGATGTACCGCACATCAGAGGGCAGGTAGCCCAGCTTTTCCAGACTTACACGTATGAGAAAAGCCCAGAGAACGAAGAACTTCTGCGGCTTCGCCGTCACATAAACACTCTTTATCAGCAAGCTTCTCAGGCTCCTCCTGACCAGAGAGAAACCTTCCAGAAAGCCATAGATAGCGTGCTGCGTGGAGCTGAAAAAAGCACATTCAATGCCGTGCGGGTATACAGTTGGCTCTTTCGCTTCCCGACTGTGCCACCTGCTTCTCCGAATGCTGCAGAGACCTGGAAAGCTATAGAAAAGGGATTTTGGGAGCATGTACGATGGACAGAGGCTCTTCTTCCAGGGATTCCAGAGACTTTCATGCGGATGCAGGGATTTTGGCAGAATGCCCTGGCGCTTATGCCAGAAGACTCGGTGTGGAAGTACGGAGAAGCATGGGTCAAGAGCCTTCCTTCTGCTCTGCAGGCAGCAGCGTGGCTGGCTTTACTGGATGCTGGGCAGCGATTTCAGCTTACGGAGACTATGGTATGGGCAGGAGAGCGGTTTATCGCCGCAGCTCCGACAGACCCTCGGCGTCCGCAGATAGAGCAGTTTGTTCAAGCAGAAGGTGCCCTTCGGCGAGGACAACCAGCTCCTGATATTGCTCTGCCAGATGTAGAAGGCAAAATTCGTCGCCTTTCTGAGCTAAGGGGTAAATGGGTGCTGATAGACTTCTGGGCAAGCTGGTGCCGCCCCTGCCGAGTGGAAAATCCCAGAGTAGTGCAGTTGTATCAGAAATATAACTCCCGAGGGTTTGAAATTTTCGGGGTAAGCTTAGACCAGAACAGAGAAGCGTGGATTCAAGCCATTCAGGCAGATAAGCTGACGTGGATTCATGTAAGCGACCTCAAAGGTTGGCAAAGTGCTGCAGCCCAACTTTATCGGGTTTCAGGGATTCCCTTTACGGTTTTGGTGGATCCGCAGGGGCGCATTGCTGCCAAAGGGCTGCGTGGTCCAAACTTGGAAGCTAAACTAAAAGAGCTTTTCCCTTGACTCGAGCGGGATTCATAGCTCTTCTGGGCTTCCCAAACGCAGGGAAATCCACTCTCTTCAATCGGCTTATTGGGCAGCGGCTCTCTGCGATTACGCCCAAGCCTCAGACTACGCGGTTTTCCATTCCTGGCATTCTGACGCAGGGGAATGTTCAATATATCTTTTTAGATACCCCTGGGTGGGTGTCTCAGCCTAAAAATGCGTGGCATCGGGTGCTCAGTCAGCAGAGTCTATCAGCAGCTCAGAAAGCAGATGTGCAGCTTTGGGTGATTTCGCTTCGTCAGCCGCTTGATGTACTTCCTTCCGAGGTATCGGCTTTTTTGCTCAAGGCCCCTGCGCTTTTAGGAGCTTTTTCTCATGGAGATTTATTAGCTCCCTCCCAGCGGTCTGAGAAAGTGGCGCGCTATAAGGAAGGGCTTTCTTCTTTCCCTTTCAAGGGGTGGATAGATGCTTCTCTGGACCAGCCGATAGAGCCCCTTCTTGAAAAAGTGGCAGAGCTTCTGCCCGAGAGCCCCTTCTTATATCCAGAAGGGGAGATTACGACACATTCCACACGCTTTTTCGTAGGAGAACTTTTACGGGAGTCGCTTTACCTTCATTTGCGAGATGAGGTGCCCTATGGTACGGAAGTGGAAATTATCCAGTATAAAGAGGGAGCAGAACGGGACTACATCGCAGCGGTAATTCATGTGGAGCGTCAAGCCCACAAGATGATTGTTATCGGTAAAAATGGTCAGATGATCAAGAAGATAGGAACAGAAGCCCGAAAAAAGATAGAAGAACTGATTGGGAAGCCAGTATTTTTGGACCTTCATGTGAAAGTCTCAGAGGGGTGGCGTCGATCTATGCTTCGTTTGCACAATTTGGGTTATAGAACTTCCTAACTTTGCGGTATGGCGCCCTCAGCCGCGGGTAAAAAGAAAAAACGCACACTCGTCGTCATTGATGGCGATGCTCTGTATGAAGGGATTCATTATGACTTTTCGTTCTTGGAAAGCGAAAAGCGCTTGGAAATCTGGTTTTTCTACAAAGAGAAGATTAATCACTCTTTCCGGCTGAGGCGAGATTTCTCTGCCCAGAATATCCTTCTGCCTCGGTATGAGGAGGACCTCCATCTTTACATCTTGAAGAGGGTGTGTTATGAGCTTGGGCGACGGGAAGGGCGGTATAAAAAAGTGTTTCTGATAGGAGCCCATCATCCAGTTTGGGAAGGGCTGGTGCAGTTCCTCAGGGAAAGAGGGCTGTTTTGCACGCACATTCTGGCTAATGACTACAAAATGGAAGAAGAGGCTCCAGAGGTACCACGCCTAAGTACATCAGCGCAACCCGAAGAGCTCGTTTCTTCTGCTACTCCCCCTTCAAAAGAAGAAAAGCCGCAGAAAAAGGCTTCCCTGAGGAAATCCAAGTCAGCTGAAAAGGCTACGCCCTCTGAGGAGGGTTCCAAACCTTCTCGTTTGCTGACGGAGGAAGAGCGGAATAAGCTCTTCAAACGAAAAGGGCGCTCTACAGAAGCACATTTAGAGATGTATGAAAAAGTCATCAGCTCATTGCGAGCCCTTCCTGCGGGTTCTGAGATGACCCGTGCAGAGTTTCGTAAGAAGCTCAGTAGTATTGGTATTACTATCAAGCGGGATCTGCCTGGCAAAAATCTCACCTATTTCCTCAAGCGCCTGCAGGAAAGTGGGTTTGTAACCATCAAAAATGGTAGGATAATCATTTTATAGCCTCCTATATGAGTTACGGACTTCTGCGTGGTAAGAAGGGCATCATCACAGGGGCCCTGGATGAAAAGTCTATCGCTTGGCATGTGGCTCAGCGAGCGTATGAAGAGGGAGCTCAGCTTTTTTTGACAAATGCGCCGGTGGCTCTGCGGCTCGGTCAGCCGAAGGTATTGGCTGAGAAAGTGAATGCTCCGCTAGTACCTGCCGACCTTACGCAAGTGTCAGATATAGAGAAGCTATACGATGAGGCTCTGCAGCATTTCGGAGGTCCCGTAGATTTTGTCCTTCATTCTGTGGGGATGTCCCCTAATGTGAGAAAGGGAAAGAGCTATCCAGAGATAGATTATGAGTTTTATCAAAAGACTTTGGATGTCTCTGCTATCTCTCTGCATAAGCTGCTCAGTGTCGGACGGCGGAAAGGGGCTTTTGCTCGGGGAGGGTCTATCGTAGCGCTGAGTTATATTGCGGCTCAGAGGGTTTTCCCCAAGTACAACGACATGTCTGATGCTAAGGCTCTTTTGGAGTCTATCGCTCGGATGTTTGGATACTTCTTAGGAAAAGAGTTAGGGGTGCGCGTCAATATAGTTTCTCAATCTCCTACTCCCACCACGGCTGGAATGGGCATAGAGGGGTTTCAGGCTATGTATGATTATGCAGACAAGATGAGCCCACTGGGAAATGCTTCGGCTGCCGCATGTGCTGATTTTATCATAGCTCTATTTTCTGATCTTACTCGGTCGGTAACGATGCAGACCCTCTATCACGATGGGGGGTTCTCTATGATGGGGATATCGGAGGAGCTTTTGAGCTAATGGAAGATTTGTGGGCTCTCTCTCCTTTGGAGGGGCGCTACCGCCATTATACAGAAGCGCTGCGCCCTTACCTAAGCGAAGCGGCATTTTTTCGGTATAGGCTTCGGGTAGAGGCGCTCTACTTTAGGGCTTTAGCGGAGCTTCCTCTGCCTCCCTTGAGAGGACTTCCGAAGGAGTTTTTAGAGAGATTGGAAGAAGCATTTGAGCCTTTTTCGGAAGAGGTGCTTGCCGCTCTGCGTCAAATAGAGCACCGCACGCGACATGATGTAAAAGCGATTGAATATTTTCTCCGAGAGCGTTGGGCTCAATACCTTCCTTCTGATAAGCGTTCGGCGCTGGCTTTCATTCATTTTGGTTTGACCTCTCAGGATGTAAATAACACTGCTCAATCCCTCATGCTGCGAGACGCGCTGGAGCAGGTATATTATCCCGCTTTGGAAGCCCTGATTCGGAGCCTTCATGAGAAAGCCTATGCATGGCGCAGCATCACGATGCTCAGCTTCACTCATGGGCAGCCTGCCTCGCCTACAACCTTGGGAAAAGAGCTTTTTGTATATGTAGCACGTCTCAAAGCAGAGTATGAACGCCTCAGAGCCGTGCCTTTCTGGACTAAGCTGGGCGGAGCTGTCGGGCATTTGAATGCTCATCACTTAGCTTATCCGGAGATAGACTGGAATGCTTTCTTTGATAAACTGGCACAGCAGATGGGGCTGCAGCGGTTTTATCCCACTACTCAAATTTTGCCGTACGAACGCTGGGCGGAGATATGGGATAGTATTCGTCGCCTTCAAGCCGTGCTGGTAGATTTAGCTCAGGACATATGGCTATATGCTCATCGGGGTTATCTTCGTATTCAGCGGGTAGAAGGGCAAATAGGCTCCTCTACCATGCCTCATAAGGTCAATCCTATCCTCTTTGAGCTGGCGGAGGGGAATCTCCGCCTCTCCAATGCCTTATGGAGCTTCTTTACAGAGAAGCTCCCCGTCTCTCGCCTTCAGCGGGACCTCACGGATTCTACCGTACTGCGCAATTTAGGAGTAGCGTTGGGACATGGATTGATTGCGCTGCGTGCCCTTAAGGAGGGAATGGATTTTATTCTGCCAGATGAGGAGCGGATTCACGCAGACATGGAAGCACATCCAGAGGTACTGGCGGAGGCGTGGCAAATCCTCCGTCGGCGGGAAGGGGAGGTGGAGGCATATGAGGCAGTTCAGAAAGCGCTGGAAGAAGGGAAGTTTTCTGGGATGGTGTCTTTCTCGCAGTATGTGGGATATGCGGCGCAGCGTGTGGGGGAGCCTGAGGAGGGATGAGGGTAGGGGGCGCGCCAGCGCCAAAGGCGCTGGC
>JANXDD010000022.1 GCA_025059915.1 Bacteroidia bacterium
CGATAGCGCACCTGAAGGATGGTATCTCGGCTGGTCTCTACAAGGTGCTTCATGGCTTCAGTAGAGGAAAGAAGAAGGCCCTTGAAGCTGCGAGCCGCCCGATAACCCAGCTCCACAAGCTCAGCCCGTTCCCGGCGCTCCGCCACATATCGCTGAAAATCTGAAAGTCTGTCTTGAAGAACATTCTCCAGTAGGTTTTGACAGGCGGCGGTAGATAGCGTAGGAAACTCTCGGCGGATGCGGGTAAAGGTTTTGAGTACGATGGCGCGCCAAAGGGTATCAGCCTCTTCGTAGCGCCGCTGCTTTCGGTAGGGACGGGCTAAATCGTACAGCGAGGAGTGGTAGTAGTCGGGATGCTCGGTACCCAGCACCCTCGCTCGTATCGCCTTCGCCTCCAGATACAATGCCTCCGCCTCATCATACCGACCTTGCTCGTGATACACAGCTCCCAAGTTATTCAGCGTGTGGTAGTAGTCGGGATGCTCGGTACCCAGCACCCTCGCCCATATCGCCTTCACCTCCAAGTGTAGCGCCTCCGCCTCCCCATACCGACCTTGACATAATAGACATCGGCCAGGTTATTTAGCGTGCGGGCATAGTCGGGGTGCTCAGTGCCCAACACCTTGGCTCGTATGGCCTTCACCTACAAATACAGCGACTCCGCCTCCCTATACCGACCTTGATCCCGATATAAGAGTGCTAAGTTATTCAGCGTAATGGCGTAGTCAGGATGTTCCAGCAGTCCCAGTTCCTCCAGCAGTTGAAGTCCCCGACGGTAGCGCTCTAATGCTATCTCGTACCTCATTTGGTCATGGGCTACGATGCCCCAGCGCCTCCACAGCACCGCATAGAGAAGGCTCGGCTGCGCACCAACTGTTTCCACCAGACGAATAGCCTGCTGAAGAACCGCCTCCGCATATGTCCGGCGCTGAACATGATAAGCTCCTTTCCAGCCCAACACTTCCGCATAGCGAAGCGTGTCTCGCAGTCGCAGCGCCAGCGTCTCTGCTGGCGCTATCCATGCAAGGGCCTCCTGAGGTTTATTCACCCCCACCCCATGCCTCAGCCCCTCTGAGATAAACTCGCAATCGCAGGGCATCAGGCATGCTCTGGCTGCGCAAGAGAGAATCATACAAGACAAGAGCCCCCCTGTATCGCCGCTCCTTAGGAAGGCTATCCGCTACCCGAAGAAGCGGCTGAGCCGACAGAGAAAATACGGTAAGTGAAGCGAAAATCCACCATCTCACATCCCAAAGATAAAAGGGCTGAACCTTTTTGAACTGAAAGCTGGATAGGCTCAGTAGGCTACTTCTGCAGTGAAGGTGTGTCCTCTATAATTTTCACTCTAATCCTCAGAGAGAAAAAACCCGACGCAGCTCCACGTCTTTTTGAAAGATATAGAACCTATGGCTACTTCATAAACAAAAAGCCCCACATCCCTGTGAAGACCTGAGTAGGAGAACTCTCCTTGCAGGAACCCATATAAGCATGAAACCGCTTTGGAAGGAGGGTCATCTTTACTTTCACCAAAAGGTTGTTGAGAGCGCATACGAGAAAAAAATCAGCGCAGAAACGCTCAAGGAGGGGAAAAAATCTGAAAAGGAGTAAATTGGAGCATGAGGTTAGAAAGCTTTGCCAGTTGGAGGGGAGCTGCGGAAGCTCATCAGATTCCCCTCTGGCGAGTAGTACTGGAGTATGAGGTGCATCAAAAAGGGCGCTCGGAAGCGGAGATATGGGCACGATTAGAACAGGTATATGCCGTCATGCGCGATGCCGTGGAGAGTGGACTGAAGCAGCCGAGACAAACACCGAGCGGATTAGTGCGAGACACTGGAAAGAAACTCTATCGGAGCCCCCTTCATGTGGTTAGTCCGGAGTTTTCCCTTCTCATAGCTTATGCTACAGCAGCAAAGGAAACTAACGCCTGTATGGGACGGGTGGTAGCAGCACCGACTGCAGGCGCCTCTGGAATTCTTCCAGGGATTTACACCTTTTTAGAAAAGCATCATGGCGTTAGTCTCCAAACGATTTATGAAGCTATGCTCATCGGGGCGGGTGTGGGCTTGATTATTGAGCAGAAGGCCTCTATTGCTGGGGCGGTGGGGGGCTGTCAGGCAGAAACAGGAACAGCCGCAGCCATGGGAGCCGCGGGCATTGTCTATGCTCTTGGAGGCGATACTAACCAGATATTTGAGGCTGTCGCTCTGACTATAATGAACATGTTGGGACTTATCTGCGATCCTGTAGCAGGATTAGTAGAGCTGCCTTGTGTGAAAAGAAATGCCTCCGCTGTAGTCATAGCTGCTGCAGCTGCTCAAATGGCATTAGCGGGGGATACGGCTATTATCCCGGTGGATGAGATGGTAATAGCCATGGGAGAAGTCGGTGCAGCTATGGATACTCGCTTCAAGGAGACTGCTTTAGGGGGAACGGCAGCTACTCCCACCGCTCAAGCTATTGCCCAGCGCATTTATCCAGAGCTTGGGACCATTCGCCATGAAGAGCCTCCGCTCTGAGATTGGCACAAAATCTCTATCTTAGCTACTCTCCTTATGGAAACTATCCTTGCTTGGATAGAGTATGGCATAGGAGGCGTGCTCATACTCACCACCATATTCACTGTGGCTGTATGGTGGGCTACTCTTCGCTTTCGCAAGCATATTTCTGAGTCTATTATTCGCTGGGATAAACCCATCTTCGGACTTTGGACCTCTATCCTATTTTTATTTGTCCTGCTTTTTACAAGTCTGGGCATGTTGGCGTATGCTTTCTCCTCTCGTCTTTTTTCAGAGCCGTCGCAGGCTCCACTTTGGAGAGAAATCGCTTCTTTATGTTTTTTAGAAGTCTCCATGCTCATTCTTCTTTTTGCAGGGCTGCGCGGGCATTATTTATATATTCTTTCCGAGCGCGGCATTTATGATGCGAAATTTGATTGGAAACGGCTGGCGTGGAATATAGAACTTATCCCATGGGAGGAGATATACGATTATTATCACCACGATGAAGGGGCTTTGGTGCGATACACCCTCCTTTTGAGAAGCAAGCGACAAATCTTTCTAGAAGTACCTCTACACCTCAAGGATGCCATAGAGAAGATCATTCTGCTGGGTACTGAGAAATTTAGCTTTCTCCAAAAATACAGCCATATGACTCGCCGCCATCATTCAGAGTCATAGATATGCCCTGGTGGGCGCTGCGCCTCACCTTCCTCTCCGCAGTAGTAGGCATCATCATCGCTTTCCTGAATGAACTCTTTCCGATAGAGTGGCATATTAGAGCTTTCCAGTGGGGCGGTAACCTGCTCTGGCAGAGCAAAATTCGCCGAGCTACGAACCTCCTCTACGCCTACAACGAAAACTCCAATGAATGGCTTGAGGAACGGGATATCCTTTTTCTGGAGTATACCAAGCAAGCCCTCCAGCCCCGCCGCTGGAATACCACCCGCTGGCCCTTTCCCCAAACTCCGCCAAGCCTTATAAGCTTAGAACCAGAACTTTTATCAGATGACTATAGCCTGTATTATGCCCTCAAACTCTTCAAGGATACGGTTCGTTTGGTAGCCCTCCTGCCCATATGGATCCGTCCTTCTCCTTTGAGCATTCACGAAGCGTGGGAGTTTCCCATCTGGGGAAATGCCTCATGGATTCGGTCTCTCTGCCTCAGCCCTCAAGCGCAGGGCTACCCGATTCTTCTCGTGGATCAGGCGGGACAGCCTCTGCTGAAACTCCACATGCGATGCTACGAAAATCTCCGCCTTCCCCTGCGATGGATATACTTGAGCTTCATAGGTATTGCCTTGATTGGAGGCTTGATACACCTCCGATCATACTTAGCTAAAAGGTATCGCCATGCCGACTTGATTTTTTTAGGGGTCCTTTTCCTTGTATGGCAGCTTTTGCATTGGACAGCCCTTCCTGGACGACTCTTGAACTCCGCTTTTTTTTCGCCAGAAAGCTATGCGATTAGTCCTTTTCATACAAGCTTGTGGGATTTGGCATGGAGTATAGGCATTCTGTTTTTCGCCACGACTTTACTTGAAAATTTCTCCTCTCCCCCACACTGGGTTTATCCCATAGGTTATTGGCTCGTATGGGGCATCTTCGGTGTGGGAATCTATCTCATTGCTCGTCATAGTCAAGTAGAAATAGACCCTCTACAGCAGCCCTCCTTAGGTCAAATAGTTAGCTGGGCGATAGTGTTGGCTGCTTTGCGGCGAGCCTTTTTTTGGCTGCATCTCCAACCGCTTCCTACGCTGTGGCTCCTTATCCCCACAGCTGTCGGAGCATTTTTGGGACTCAACGCTCTTGGTCTGGCATGGTGGAGTAGCGCTGCCCTAACGATTTTATATTTATACCCGCTCACAAATGGACGCCTCCCCAAGTATGTAGGCTACATTATAACCTTTCTTCTACTGGTAGTCGCCGTAGATGGATGGATAACGTGGGGACAAGAGCGACGAGCTCGCTTCATCATACAGGCCTATGCTCTTCAGGAAGCTCGTTTGCGTGACCCGAATGTAGAATATCGCATGGCTCAGATTCTACCTCGGCTCTCGTCTGATACGGCGCTCTGGCAAAGCCTCAGCGTAGAAGATAACCTCATAGATGCAAAGTTTATCGGGAAGTTGATTCGGCGCTATTTTTTTTCTCTGGGCGATGCATATGAGGTCGTAGTATCCTGCTGGAAGGCAGAGGGCGGACGCGCAGATAATCTCTTTGAGTTGCGTCCCCTCAACTGGAAGCAAGCCGTAAGTAGAGCTATCCCTATTCCTCTTTCTCCCTACCTGTACTTTATCACCCAAGGAACTCCCCGCTACTTTTATGTAGCCCGAGTACCTGTTAGCCTTCCTGACCTTCCCCCTTTGGAGGTGCAGATAGAGTTGTACCCTCGTACCCAGCCCCTCAGCAGTAGGATAAAAGCTTCAGCCGAAAGCCCTTCTATTGAATATGCTTTGTACGAGAATAGTCAGCTTATCCGTTGGTGGGGCTACAGTCGCTTTCCTTCTATTTTGCCTTCTCAAGCCAAAGCCTCTGCTATCTGGCGAAAAACAGATAGCTATTATGAGTACATTTCCTCCGTCTCTCAGACGCTCACAATCTACCTAAGACTACCTGCGCGAGACCTTGCGACTCATTTGGCAACTATTCCTATTTTCCTCACCCTTCTCCTACTGGGAGTAGCTATAGACCGGTACTCTGCGATACGTACCTTATTTCAAGCCTTGTACCAGCGTGATGCCCCTTTCATCCAAAGGTTTCAGGCACTTTTTGGCGTGCTTTTGTCCCTACCGCTACTGGCTATACTTTCTATAACCTTTCTCCTTTTCCTACGCATCAATGAAAAACAGCGCAAGCAAGAGCTCATCCAAAAGCTGAATACCGTAAGCAGTTACCTCGCCGGCGAGGCTATCATTTTAGAGAAGCTGGCGCACTGGTTGGAAAATTACCTCGCGGGGGAAGAGTCCTTTGTACGGGACCTTATGCGGCGCATTGGACTTCTTTCCCACTCAGAAGCTTTCATCTACACCAGTGAAGGAGCTCTATACAGTAGCACCCTGCCCGTAGCCTATTGGAATGACCTCGTCGCTCCGTTTATAGATGCCCATATTCTTGCCCAAATGAAGCAAGCAGGAAGCGGTCCGCTGGTAGAAGTAGATGCTCAGAGAGCTCGGCTGATGGGATATGCCCCTCTCCGGACAGAGACAGGCAGACTAATCGGCATCCTTCACATACCCCAACCCATACCACCCAATCAGCTCTATGAGCCGCTCCGTTATTTCATAGCCTATACTGTGAATGCCTATTTGCTTTTGTCGCTTGTGTCTATTGTTCTGGGGCTTTTGCTTATGGAGAGGTTTTCGGCTGGCTTGCAGCGGGTAGTCAATCAGCTGCGATTAGCCCCTGAGGCACCAGACCCTCCCCTTTTGAAATGGGAAGGAGGAAAAGATGAAATCGCTACCCTGGTCTCTGCCTATAACGAAATGGTGGAGCGTCTGCGAGCAAGTCAGCGACAGTTAGAAAAAACTTTGCGCCGAGTAAGTCAGCAAGAGATGGCTTTCCAAGCTGCCCATGAAATCAAAACTGCTCTGACTCCCCTCAAGCTCCATCTTCAGCACCTTCAAAGGGTGCCTTCAATGGACCCTGAAAAACTGCGAGAGATTGCTACACGCCTCCTTCAGCGCATAGAAGCCTTAGTGCGAATTGCTAATACCTTCATGAACTTCGCTAAGCTGGGATCAGCTGAAGAGCTTACCTTACAGCCTATCAATCTGAATTCATTTTTAGAAGAGCAGCTTCACCCCTTTATGCAAAATCCCAACATTGCTTTTCACTTAGAGCTTCCGCCGCAGCCTCTGTGGATAGAGGGTAATACCGATGCCCTTCAACAAATACTGAATAACCTCCTGCAAAATGCCATCCAAGCTCTGGAGGGAGCAGTCAATCCTCGCATTCGCCTCACCCTCTATCAAGAAGGCAACGAAGCGCTTCTCGCCATCCAAGACAATGGCCCTGGCATACCCCCCGAGGTACAAGAGAGGATATTTGAGTTCTACTTTACTACGCGCCGCACGGGCACAGGCTTAGGATTAGCCATAACAAAAGGGCTGGTAGAGCGCATGGGCGGACGCATCTCTTTCACCAGCGAGGTAGGGAAAGGGACGACTTTCTACCTCGCTTTCCCTCTCAAAAGTATGAAAAATGCTACCTAAAAATATGCTCAGAAAATTTGTCCTACTTTTGAGTATAGCAGCGGCTCAGCGCATCATCAGCCGCACACAGATAGAAGTCAAAGGCTATTCAATAGAAAAAGTTGGCATGCCGCATAGCCTCGTTCCTGCAGGAAAGGGACGCTTCGCTTACATAGAGTACTGGGCACAGGATAAACCCAAACCCGGCTGGTACATAGAATGCCTCAATACAGAGTATTACACCCAGTGGTCGCAATGGATTGATATTCCGAAAGCGGGGGAGGGGCGCTCCCTACGCCTTCTGGGCCTGAAGGAAGCGATTGTCCTTCTTTCTTACGAAGAGGACCCTCTTACTAAGGGAGCGATTCAGGAAGTAGCCCGCTTTTATGACCTCAAAGGTCAGCTCCTTCTACCTAAATGGACCGCTATCTCCGTATATGACCGAGCAGTGAGTAATGTAACTGCCGGAATTAAGCTGGCTCCGGACAGCACGCATTTTTTGTGGTATGCCTACCAGCTTAGCAAAAAGGGAATCCCTGAACGAGCATGGTACGCTATCTGGAACCAATCTGGACGCAAAGTCAGTAGCGCTACAGACTGGAATCTAACTGGAGCTCCCTTGGCTATCGCATTAGATGCTCGTCAAGGCATATGGACGGTAGAACGCAATCCTAATCGCCCTCCTTCTATTGTCTATTATGATACTCGGGCGCGAACTCGGCGCGAATGGAAGTTTTTGATAGATACGGTTCTTTATGCTCCCTCCCTTCAGGCAACAAGTCGGGCGGTGTATGTGGCGGGCTTTCTTTCTGGCGAAAAAACCCTTCCCCATACAGAAGGAGCCGTGGGGCGATGGGTAGTAGGCTATTTATCTCTTCCTTTGAGTGATACGAGCGATTTCCGATGGAGTGTAGCGCCTTTTCCCCCAGAATGGTATAGCTTGTACAAAGACCCGACCAGCTTTACAGTCAGAGAAATTTTATCTCTTGCAGACACGGCTCTCTACGTGATATGGGAAGATATTCGGCTGCGGGGGGGGGCGGCATTAGCTTATGACCTCTGGGTGACACGCTGGCGCAAAGAAGGGGATTCCCTCCAGTACAGCTGGGCTTATCGCATAGAGAAGCGCCAGAAAGAGCCTGACCTCCGCATGGTGTCGTATTTGCGTGGAGTAAGTGAAACCTTTCTGACAATTGCTTTCCTTACAGAACGCACAGGCAAAGGCAAACTCATCGCTTATCAGATAAATCACCACTCTGGCGAAGCAATCACTAAAGAGCTGGCAGCGAATACAGGTGGAGACCTTCTCATTCTCCCGATGGAGGCTGCCTACTTAGGTCCGAGGGAAGTAGTTTGCCTTGCTTTAGCCCCACCCGCTAAAAACGGCTATCAACTCTTTCATATTCGCCTTTGAGATGGCGCTGGACCAGGAAAGGAATATGCCTTTCTGGGCTCACCTGGAAGCCCTGCGCTGGCACCTGTGGCGAAGTATAGCGGTGATTTTTGCTTTGTCCTTACTGGCTTTCTGGAAAATAGAATGGCTGGTAGGACAAGTGCTTTTAGGACCGCTGCGAGCAGATTTTCCAACGGCTCTTTTTCTGTGTCGTATAGGGCACTGTCCGCCGACGATTCCCTTGCGCCTCCAAGCCGCTCACCCCTCAGAACAGTTTGTCAAAGCAATGGTGCTCGCCCTTGCAGCAGGGCTGATTGTGGGGTTTCCTTATCTGGTATGGGAGCTGTGGCTATTCATCCGCCCAGGGCTCTATCGGCATGAACGTAAAGCGCTGCGGGGAATAGTCGGATATGTGTCTGCTCTCTTTCTGCTGGGGGTCTCCTTTGCCTATTTTGTGATAGTGCCATTTATGATGTATTTCTTTGGGACATTCCAGCTTGCCCCGAATGTGGAGAATATCTGGCGCATCGGCGATGTCATAAGTCTGATTGTGCAGACTTGTCTGGTCGTAGGGTTAGTTTTTCAAATGCCAGTTCTTTTGTGGGGTTTGAGTCAAGCTGGGATAGTGTCAGCGCGGGGGCTGCGAGCCCTTCGGCGCTATGCTATACTTCTTGCTGTCGTATTAGGAGGAATTCTCACGCCTTCTCCAGATGTATTGAGTCAGCTGCTTTTAGCTTTACCTCTATGGGGGCTATATGAGCTGAGCATTTTAGTCGTGGCTTTGGGAGAAAAGCGCCGGCGGCGATACCTACCTGTGTAGGCATCCCAGCGTATTCAAATCTTTACTTTCGCAGAGATGCCAAGTTACGCAAAGGGGCTGGTCATCGGAGTTTGGGCACTATTCATGGTGATTTTTGGACTAATTTCTTTTCCTAACCATTATACCTTTCGCACATATGCTCTTGACTTGGGTTACTCTTTGCAGCTTATGGAATATCACAGCAGAGGCTACTTAATCCCGCGCGGACTTACCATGTCAAACCCCTTCTTAGATACTGAAAAGTGGCAGGTAGCTCCTCATGCTTCTCCATCCGTCTTGACAGCTTTGCCTTTCTACTGGGTAGGGGGAGCGTGGGGGCTCTTAGTACATCAGTGGGTTTTGATAGGGGTAATGGCATGGGGATTTTTCGCGTATGCTTATCACAGGACAGGTCTATGGCAAGCGGGTCTCCTCACTATGCTGCACTTTCTCGGCATGTGGGGGATAACGAGCTTATTCGGCTTTGATTGGCATGAAGTTGTGAGTGGGATTGCATGGTTTCCGTGGATGCTCTATGCAATAGAAAAAAGGAAACTATGGCTTTTCATACTAAGCTGGGCTCTATTTATCGGAGGAAAGGAAAATTTCACATTATGGGGGATATGGATAGCTCTGTGGCTGGGGCTTTTCATGTACCGAAAGGCAGAGGAACGCCGATGGTTAGCTCTGGCGGGCGCAGTAGCAGCATTATGGTTCGTTTTAGCCTACTTTTTGTATAAGGGAGGAGAAAAAAGCGTCTCTCGGCTTTCTCTGTATGCTTATTTAGGAGCCAAGGACCCTTTGTCTATCTTCCGAGGAGAAGCGCCAATGCCAGACTTTTCCTTCACAGCAGTTGCTAAGACTATCTTTTTGAGGCCTCAGCTTATCTGGACGCTTCTATTTGAGTCGCCCTCCGCTGACCCTCACACGATCGGAATCAAGTCTGAACTTCATTGGACAGTCCTCTGGTCTGGAGGATGGAGTTTTATATTTCAGCCTATCGCTCTCATTTTGCTTCTACCAGTGTATCTGTACAAAATGCTTTCGGCGGACTATCAGCTGTGGGGAACTTTGCTTCATTACAATATGGAGTTTGCGGCAGTTTTACCTATAGCGGTTTTATGGGCTGCGGAGCGGTGGCGGGGGCAGCTTAGTTTCTGGATAGCCTTGGGGGGAGGCGCGCTGGGAGCCCACGCAATAAATCTATCCCTTTTAGACGGGCGCTACTCTAAGTGGTATGATCCCGAGCGGCACCGATGGTATTCGCAGAAGCATTACTGTTCTCCCTACTCTTACAAAAAGATTCATGAGGGGCTTCGCCTAATCCCCCGAGAGGCTCCCGTAAGTGCTCTCTCTCAGCTTGCCCCTCATATACCCCCTCGGACAGGGTACTACCATTACCCTGCGATTCAGGATGCACAGTATATTGCCCTTTTGCGGGGCAGTACGAATCCATGGCCTCTCTCGCCTCAGGAACTTGCCCAGCACATCCAAAACCTGGAAAGCTCCCCTGAGTGGGAGAAAGTATGGGACAAAGATAGCCTGATTATTTTCCGCCGTAAGTCCTCTCCCGAGAAAGCCGCCAGACAACCCGACTAGGCTTGGACTCTTCCAAAGGCTTTACGGGCGGTTTATAGGTGCTTCACAAAAGGAGTAAAGCTTTGTCTCGTATGAGGCACATAGTTCTCGGTCTTCTTATTTTAGGGCTTGCAGAAGCACAAACAAATTGTCCATACGTGCGATATATCCACATTAATGCCTGTGGTCCCGGAAATCAAGAAGGGCTAAATGAGTACTTACTCATCTGGAGCGGCTCGGGGTTCAATATAGATGCCCTGCATATCTCCTTTCCTGTAAAACCAGACGATATAAACCTTGATTGTGATAATCCAACGAGCTGGGTGTGCAACAGCTGCCAATACGGATGGACCTGTCCTTCTGGTCTAATATCCTTGCTAAGTTCAAATGCCTGTACAGGAACAACCTTTACCTGCATCTCTGCTGGACAGCAAATTCCGCCTAACTCGTGGGTCATGATCTTTACTGGAAATGCTCCCACTTACATTCCAAATACCTCTACGTTATGCGGGGCAGGCACCGTATATGTTGCTGTGGCAAATCAACCAGACGGTCAAGGAAGATTCTTGAATAACCCTAGCAGCTCACAGAATCGTCGTTTGCGAATAGCCTTTGATGGAATGCCTGCGTGTTCTATGACGGTCAATTACGAGAATATAACGCAGGCCGCAGATGGAGATGCTCTAATCATAGACTACAGTTGTGTAGGGAAAACAGAAGGTGCTAATGAAGCAAACTCTCCCGGATGTACCGCCTCGCCTTACACTCCTCCTTCCACTTCCTGCTTTTTCTCTGGAAACAGTTCCAATGGAGTTACTCTACATAGACCCAATGACTGCAACATGCCCCCTCTTTCTGTCCTCCCCATTCTTTGGGTATATACACATATAAAAGGATCTGACTTAGTCTGGCATGCAACGGGGCTTCAAGGAGAAGAGGGAGCTCACTTGACGCTATGGTATGCCCCTGAACCTGAGGGGAGGTGGGTAGAAATTGCTAAGGGACTGCCGTGGATAGGGCGATATCGTCTCACTCGGGGAGGCTTTTATCGTCTCTCAGTTCCACTGCGGGGAGGGGGCGTAGAATACAGCCCCACCGTAGAATATCGTAAGGAAGGGCTGGCAAGCCTCTACCCCAATCCAGCTCCGGGCGGACCTTACCTTAGCTTCCCTGAGCAAGTGGAGCGAGTGGAAGTGATGGACCTTCAAGGAAGGGGTGTATTATCCCTCTCAGCTCCTCTTACCAGTGAAGCCCTGCGCGGCCTCCCGCCTGGACTATATCTCGTGCGAATCTATACCCATAGAGGCGAGCAGATTCAGCACATTATTGTTACGGAAGAATAGCTTCAGAGGCAATACAGGAGGAGAAAAATTCACTTGAGGACCTCTCTGCAAGGCAAAACTTCTAATGAGGAGAGGTCTTATCGTAAGAATTGGAAAAACGCAGCCATCCCAGCTATCCCCGCCCCAAGAAGCCAGGGAATGCCCCCTTCTCGCAGCCATTCTATGAGCCCAAAGGTTATAGCATAACCTGCTGCTATCCCCAGAAGCCACAATCCCATCTGCTTGAGGGTAAAGGTAGGCTGTACTTTAGCGTAAAAAGCTTCCCACTTTTCTGGGGAAGTGCCTCGCCCTATCCATGTAACCAGCAGGATAGCACCTACCGTAAAAACTACCGTAGCTATGTAACTCTGTGGAAACTCCCATTCTGCAGCTACTCGGAAAATGAGGTAACCGACCATAGGGGCTAAAAGAGCAGTGATTTCACTCCATATACTCAAGCGGCGCCAAAACCACCGCAAAATCAGCACAAAACCCGTTCCCGCCCCAGATTCTAAGAGAAAGTTCCATGCCCCTGCTACGCTGCTTATGAAAGGTACCACTAAGAGGCTAAGAATCGCTAAGGCAATCGTACTCCACAGACCAGCCCTTAGGGCTTTTTCTTCCGGCAGGCCTAAGTCCCGAGCAATGTAAGAAGCCCCCCAGTTGAAGTGAGTAGAAATAGTACTCATATAGGCCCCCGTAAGACCGACCAGCAGCATAATCTGCTCCGCTGGAGAGAGAAAATGCTTAGCCATGAGGAGGTAAGCGGCTTTGTGATCCCTCAGGTCTGGTAAGACTACAAGGGATGCAAGAGCGACAGCATACCAAGTAATTGGCCGCACCGCATAATGAAGGATTTGGAAGAGAGCCAGCGCTTTTTGTGCTGCAGAAGGAGAGGGCGTTGAGGCCATGCGCTGAAGGATGTAGCCGCCTCCCGCCGGCTCAGCTCCAGGATACCAGCTTGCCCACCACTGAAAGCCCATCAGTGCTAAAAGAACCATAACCCCCCAGCCTTCCCCCGAAGGAAATAAGCGCCACGCTTCAGAAGGAATGCGCGTCATATCTACTTGAGTCAAAACCCGAACCATCAGGAGAGTCGTACTGCTGAGGGCCAGAATAAACTGAACTACATCAGTCCATACAACGCTCCATAACCCTCCTATGAGCGTATAGACCAAGGTAACAAGCGTACTCACAATCAGCAGAAGGTAAGCCGTTTGAGAAGAAAGCCCTACGAAAGCTTCTAAGACGGTTTGCATGGCAGCTTGCACCCAGCCGAGAATGATGAGGTTGATGAAGCCCCCCAGCCAGAGTGCCCGAAAGGCCCGTAGGATTTCCGCAGGGCGGTCTCCATATCGCAAGGAAAGAATTTCACTGTCGGTGAGGACGCCGCTGCGCCGCCACAGGGGAGCGAAAACTACTACACTCAGCATGCCGCCAATGAGCATATTCCACCAGCGCCAGTTGGCGGCAAGCCCTCCTTGACGCACGTATTCTGTGATAGCTAAGGGGGTATCCACAGCGAAAGTCGTCGCTACCATGCTAAGCGCTGCCAGCCCCCAGGGCAGACGCCGACCCGCCGCAAAATACCCCTCCACTGTCCCCTGAGCTCGCCGACGCCCCCACCATCCCACAGCTAAACTCAGCAAGAAATATCCTCCTAACGCCCAAAGCATATACAAAGTTGAAGGCTGGTCCTTGAATCTCACTTTACTGAAGCACTTTTCCTACCTTAGGAAGGCAAGCCTTAGCTGAGGCACTCTTTTTTTCATTCAAAAAGGCTTGGCTGTCCCCCCCTGCGGAAAATCGTCAAATCAAAGGGAGGCATTGGCGGAGCTGAACGAAAGAAGCGAGCTATGCCAGTTTGAAAAGTGCGTTCTATGGTAAGGGCTAAAGGACCTGCACCGCGAATGCGCTTCTCCCAGCGACTATCATTGAGGTGGCCGTCATGACACTGGGCTATGAGGTGCAAGATGCGCTCCGCTCTATCAGGCAGCTTTTCTCGTAGCCACACCTCAAAAAGTTCAGCCAAAGCTCCATTCAGACGCACTACTGTATAAGCGGCAGCTTGAGCTCCAGCCTCGCTGGCTGCTTTCAAGATAGGAAGAATTTCATCATCATTGAGGCCCGGGATAATCGGAGCTACCATTACCCCCGTCGGCACTCCTGCCTCTCGCAGCCGCCGAATCACCTCTAAACGCCTTTCTGCTGCAGCCGTCCTCGGCTCCAAAATTCTGCGCACCTCCTCCCGAAGGGTCGTTACAGTAATATACACATGCACAAGATGGAGGCGAGAAAGCTCCACCAGAAGGTCTGTATCTCGCAGAATGAGAGCATTTTTCGTTATAATGCTCACGGGATGTCTAAACTCAAGAAGCACTTCCAGCAGCTGTCTTGTAAGCTTAAACTGCCGTTCTATCGGCTGATAGCAGTCGGTATTGCCTGCCAGCATGATGGGCTGCGGACGCCAAGCAGGATGACTAAGTTGGCTTCTAAGAAGCTGAGGAGCATTGACCTTCACTAAAATCCGAGTCTCAAAATCAATCCCCGCTGAATAGCCCCAATACTCATGACTGTTGCGAGCATAGCAATAAATACAGCCGTGCTCACACCCAGCGTAGGGATTCATCGAATAAACAATCGGCAAATCAGGGCTATCTATCCGATTAACGATAGAGCGTGCCTGAATAGGAATTATCTGAGCCTGAGCTCTATCTGGGGCAAGCTGCACTTCATACTCATAAGTCTGGGGATCAAAGCGAGTACCCGGGTTATGACGAGCACCTCGGCGCATAAGGTGAAGTTTGGGAAGCATACCTTTTGGTGGTGTGGAAAAAGTGTGGAAGCTTGTAGAGTGGAGAGCAGGGAAGCTCAGAGGAATGACACTTATAGATGCCAGCAAAAGGCATGATTGAACATAAGAATAAAGGGGAAAGCAAGCAGTGTGGGGCAAACATAAAGCTTACTTAGTAAGAGGCGACTGGGGGTGGTGCTATGGGTCAATGCTAAGAAGAAAGAGGAAATTATCAGTAGATTAGTTGTGAGATTTTTTTTTGGGCGCGCCCGCGCCTGCGGCGCGGGCGCGCCCCATACGTAACCTGAGGCGGCGGCAGCCGCCGCAGGCGGCGCTGGCGCGCCCAAAAAAATCAAACTCCTCTACTCCTTTCCCCCTTTATCCCCTCGGATCCCCAAAAGCAGCCCGAAAAGCCTGAATGTACTTTTCTGCATTTGCATAAGTGGAGTACTTTTCTACAACCTTCTGACGGGCAGCAGCTCCTAATCGCTTGCGCTCCTGCGGATGCTCAATCAAAAATGAAAGCTTCTCCACCCAATCGCTTATACTGCCTGCCCAGAGTCCATCTATTCCATCCCGAACTACCTCACAGTTCATCCCTATCGGAGAAACCACCGGAGGAACCCCTACTGACATGTACAATAGAGCTTTTAGGGCACATTTCCCCCGACTCCATACAGTATCTGGGAGGGGCATGATGCCGATATCCATTCGCTGCAGGAGAGCAATCTCAGTAGCAGCCGACCAAGGAAGGACCTCCGCTGGAAAAGGCGGTTTATACTCTGGCGCTCCTACAAAAAGAAAATGCACCTCGTCTTTATATTTTTCGTGAAGCTGCTTCAGAGCCGCTTCTACCGTACGAAGGTGAGCCAAAGTCGTGCTACTCCCACTCCAGCCAATGACCACAGGCTTTATATGCCCGGGTTTTCCTACGGGATGATACAAGTCGGTATCCACGGTCGTAGGAATAATCCGCACATCCTGTGCATACTTCCGAGCGTAGGAGGCTAAAAACTCATTGCATACTGTTACGACCGCAGATTTCCTAAGAAGTTTGGAGAGCTTTTTCGGGCTTTTTAGCCAGGCAAACCGCCTGAACTGCGGCGAGGTATCAACTATCCAAATCGCATCATCAAAGTCCAAAAGCACGGGCAGCCCCCGCATCCACAAGTGCTCTATAAGGGGAGTCCCCAAAAGAGTAGCTTCTCGGTAGAGGTAAATTCCTCGCCACTGGCGCCGAAAAAGAGCTTGGAGTATGCTTCGCCCTAAATTTTTCACGAAAAGCCCCACTTTCTTCAGAAGGCTTTCCGATGGACGAAGAAAAGCCTCATATTCCTCCAACGAAAAAAAGCTGACCCATTCTATCTCAAATCCCTCTTTCCTAAGAAGCGGTATATACTGCTCAATCCGATAGCGCGTACCTCCTATTCGGGCAGGAGGATAGACGGTAAGAAGAAGTATCGGATAAGACGAGGACGCTTTAGCCATAAAAACCTTTTACCCCTCAGCCACCACGATAGACCTTAGAGGCTTGAAGGGCATACTCTACACCCTTCGCCGCTGGTAAAAGGCTTTATACCGCTTTATTTCTTAGGTGAAGCAGCTGGAGCGGGAGTGGAATCTGGGCGCTGGATTTTGCTTGTATCTATGCCGAGCTTCTTGAGAAGCTTCTCTGTAACATCATGCTCTTTTGGGCCATGTAGGATGAAAGCAACCCCTGTAGCGTTGGAGTTATTGAGAATGTAATCGTAGCCTTCGGCAGCTGCCAGCTCATCTATGGCTTTTTGAAGCTTTTCTATAATGGGCTGGAGAAGTTCCGCTTTCTTCTTGAGGTAGTTCTGCTCAGACTCCTCTTGAAACTTCTTGATTTCCTCATCCAAGCGCATGATTTCTTTACGACGCTCTTCTTCTTGGGCGGCGGTGAGCTTGCCCTGCTGCTTTAGCTCTGTGTATTCTTCTACCTTGGTTTGGAGATAGCCTTGCTTGATGTTGAGCTGCTCCAGAATTTTGCGTTCATAGGTGCGCAGCTGCTGCTCCACCTGCTGAGCTTCTGGAAGGTAGCTCAGAACAAGCTCCAAATTAGTATATCCGATTCGCAGAGGCTTCTGAGAAGGTTGAGCGGGAGAAACCTGAGGCTGGCTACAGGAGAAAAGAATAAGTACCCCCACAACTCGCATACTTCGCATCGCCCAAAGGTAGAGCATTCTCAGCGAATACCGAGTTTGGCTGCTACGGCTTCGGTAAGGTCATACGCAGATTCCCCGTACAAGACTACCCCACCGGCACTTCGGTCTATGACGATAGCAAACTTTTTTTCCTGTGCCACCGCCTGAATCGCCTGCTGCAGCTTGTCCAAAATCGGCTTCATCTTTTCCTCTCTTTGCTTGAAGAGGTCTCCATTCGGTCCGAAGCGCTTTCGCTGAAGCTCTCGGGCTTTCCGCTCTTCCGTCTCTATTTCCTCTTGTTTGCGGCGCTTCATTTCGGGGGACATCATCGGCTCCTGTTCTCTATACTGCTGGAAAAGCCGCTCAACTCGTGCATAAATGTCATCTATTTCCTTCTGCCACTGCTGAGTGAGCCGCTCAATCTCCTGCTCAGCGGCTTTATACTCAGGCATCCTCTCCAAAAGGCTCTGGCTATCTACAAATCCGACTTTCTGCGCGCTCAAATAGCCCACCCAAAAGGCTATGAGCCCTATAATATGTGAGATTTTCATAGCTGCTGTCCTATCATAAAGTGAAATCGGCTGCCGCCCAGCGGAAGTCCATTAGGGTCTCGGGCATCGTCTATCCCATACCCATAATCCACTCCCAGCAGCCCAAACATCGGCAGAAAGATACGCACTCCCACCCCAAAAGAGCGCTTTAGCTGAAGGGGATTAAACGCCTTCAAAGAACCCCAGGCATTTCCGCCTTCAGTAAAGGCATGCACCCATAAAGTAGCTGCAGGATTCAAAGATATAGCCTGACGCAGCTCTATCGTGAATTTGCTAAAGGCTAAAGAGCCATTAGCTGGACCAATAAACGGCGAGGCATAACCGCGTAAGGCTATAATCTCACGCCCATCTATGTTGAAGCCCTGAATTCCATCTCCGCCGAGAAAGAACCGCTCAAAAGGAGAGAAGGGCACAGCGGGATTATACCGTCCCAGCAGCCCTATCCGAAAGCGAGGCGCTAAGACCATATTCCCTACCACCCGAAGGTAAAATTGCGCATCCATGCGCCACTTATGAAATTCTAAAAGGCGCAGGGCATCCCTCTCCACTCTATAGTCCTGCTGAAGCAAATACGACCATGGCGGCGTAACCTCCACAGACAGAGTTACAGACGACCCCGAACGCGGATAAATAGGTGCATCTATGCTCGTACGCTCTATGGCTTGACGCAGAGAGAATATATTCACAAACGCAGAGCCCCTGTCGCCTAAAAGGGTGAAGGCATTTTTCGCAGTATAGTACCGATAGGAGAGGGTCGTATAACTGCGGAAAAAGTCATCAGGGAAGCGAAGGCGCCGCCCTAAATCCACCGAGATGCCCAAGATAGAAAGGTAATAGTCCGAAAAAAGGGCACGTTGAACTGAATAATAGGCAGAGACGCCGAAAGAGTTAGGTTTTTTCCCACCAAACCAAGGGTCTAAAAAATTGATAGCATAGTTTTGGAAGCCGCGTCCATTGAGCTGAATTTGGAGGCCGAGCTGCTGCCCATCCCCTGTAGGAAGGGGACGCCAAGCCCGCTTATTTGTAAGGCGACTAAAGGAGAAATTATTGAAGCGCAGCCCTGCTGTGAGAATAAGTCCCCCGCCAATCGGATTCCCATAAGCATCCCGGATGCGCCCTCCCCATCCTCCCTGCAAGAAAACCTGATCCGAAGGGCGCTCCTCCATAGCATATTTGAGATCCACCACCCCTTCTGCTGGCTCTGGTAGGGGTATGATTTGAGTCTTCTCTTGATCAAAGTATCCCAGAGCCAGAAGCTCCCGCTGCGAACGAATAAGAGCACTACGGCTAAACTTATCCCCTGGCAGAGTGCGTATCTCGCGCAGAATCACCCGGTCTCGCGTACGGTCATTCCCCTCTATGATGATGCGCCGATTTGTAGCTTGAGGTCCCTCAAAGAGCCGTATCGTAACATCTACAGAGTCCTCTCCTACGATCCGCTCTATCGGCTCGGCTCGGAAAAAGAGATATCCATCATCCAAGTAAAGGGAAGCCACATCATTGCCGTTGGGGTCCATTTGCAGTCGCCGCTCCAGGAGAGAAGGGTTATACACATCCCCTCGCTTGATGCCCAAAATGCGTGTCAGCGTCGCAGCGTCATGAATAGAATTGCCCTCCCAATGGATTTCCCGAAAGTAGTAGCGCCGCCCTTCATAGAGCTGCAGCTGCACTCGCAAGCGGCGAGGGCTGACCAGCCATACAGAGTCTTTGAGTACTTGGGCGTCGCGATAGCCTCGGTTTCGTAGAGCGGTGATAAGCCGCTCTTGATCCTTTTCAAACTCGTTGCGTTCAAACTTAGAGCGCTTCCAGAAGCGATACAAGCGGCGCTCCTTCGTCTCCTTGAATTTCCGCTTAGCCCATGTGGGTGAGTTAGCTTGTAGCCCAATAAGCTCTATGCGATCTATTTTCACCCGCGGCCCTCGCTTCACCAGAAAAAGAACTTTCACAGAGTTCGCTCCTGTATCGGGCTCTACTTGGGTAGAAACTTGAACTTCGTAATAGCCCTTGGACTGAAAATAGTTGCGGATGATGCGCTGAGCATTCAACCGCTGGGTCTCTGTAAAAATAGTCCCGCGCACCAGGCCGACTTTTTCGGAGAGCTCTTTGGATTGTGTTTTACTTACCCCTCGGAAGGTATATCGGCTCAAGCGAGGCCGCTCCTCCACCCGAATCACCAGCCATACTTTACTTTCAGTAAGGCTATCAGCTAAAATCTGGACATCGCCGAAGATACCTTGTCGCCACAGCTTCTGAACCGCCAGCGCCAAGTCATCCCCCGGAACTCGTATCTTCTGGCTCAAGTAGAGCCCGCTGGCTATCAGAACCGCTTGGGGATCTAAGTACTGAGTGCCTTCCACACGCAGCCCTGCAATCTCCACGGAGCGCGGCGTAGATAAATCCTGTGCCCAAAGCCCCCCTATGACAAGACTCGTCCAAAGCGCCGCTCGCGCCGCTGATATTCCCATACCGCCTGATAAAAATGCTCCCGACGAAAATCAGGCCAAAATATAGGCAGAAATACAAACTCCGTATAGGCACATTCCCACAGAAGAAAATTACTCAGACGCTGCTCCCCACTCGTACGAATAAGTAGCTCGGGGTCTGGAATCTCCGCCGTCCATAAGTAGGACCGAAATACCCTTTCATCTACCTCTTGAGGCGAGAGCTCGCCCCCTGCCACCGCCTGGGCAATCGCCCTTACTGCCTGAAGAATGTCTTGTCTGGCTCCATAACTCAGCGCCAAAATCAGATTGAGGCGGGTGCCTGCAGCCGTACGCTGCAGCGCTTTCTCAAGGCGAGCCTGCACCTTCGCAGGTAAAGTGCTTACGTCCCCTATTGTGCGCAAACGAACCCCTTGCTCAATCAGCCGCTCCTCTTCCTGCTCCAAGACATATTCTAACAAGTTCATTAGCCCAGCTACTTCCTCTGGTGGGCGATACCAGTTCTCGGTAGAGAAGGCATACAATGTAAGGTAAGAGATGCCGAGCTCTGCGGCTGCTTCCACCGCTGAACGTACAGCTGTAATGGCTGATCGGTGCCCCTCTATCCGAGGACGGCCTTGACGCTGCGCCCACCGCCCATTGCCATCCATGATGATAGCTACATGACGGGGAAGGGCGCTCAGATCTATCTGCTCAAGAAACCTTTCCATTAGCGGAATTTCGGGCAGCGATCGCCCGGATCTATGAGATAGGTTACACTGAAGCCAGTATAGACATACCAGTCTTTTTGATTCACAAAGCCTCGCACATCGTTAGCTTCGTATCCACTGCTGCCCTGAGCTCTATATCCACTGCGGTCTGATAGCTCTGCCGCAATAGGGCCCATCTGCGCCAGCATTAGTTGAGGAGGAGGATACCTATCACTCACATCATCCAAGTAATCCGTAAAGGTTTTCCGCAGCCCCAGTTCAAACCACAAATCCCACCGCTCTGCCAAGCGCCACCGAGCCCCGATACCCATAGGAATAGACACCTGAGTAAGGGCATAGGGCTTCGGATAGGTACGTGTAGGGTCATTCAGAAACTGCCCCTCCGTCCCCAAAGGCTGGAGGCGATACCATTTGCCATCAGAGGCCTTAGCTTTCGGATCAAAATTGAATACCGCTATACCTGCGAAAATAAAGGGTGAAAAGCTCGGACGATACCGATACAAGCGGGGAGAAGCAAAAAACTCATACAAAAACTGAAGGCTGAATTCCGTCAGATGGGAGCGAAAATGGAGGTTACGCCATTTTCTGAAGCGGTCCGTGCTCACCGAGTCCGCTGCTCCTATCCACCCTTGCGTAAATGCCAAACGAGCTCGTAGATGGGGATGAAAGTTGTAAAATAGCCCAAAGCCAAAACCCGGTCGGGTGAATTTCAAAGTAAAGTCATCGTCCAGGTCCCCCTTGTAGTTAGTGATTCCTACCGAAGGACCGAGCGCGAGATAACTTTTGTATCCACCCCGTTGAGCCCAGAGGAGAATACTTCCGAAAAATAAAGTAGATATAAGCGCAAGCGGGCGCATGGTGCAAAGTAAATGAGTTTCTCTCAAAATGGTAGAGGAAAGCTCGCCGCAGAAAACGCACATGCCCAGAATACATGAGGCGCATAACTCCATCGGCGACAAACCGGAAATGCCATAGAAAGCATTGACCCAACCTCGTGAGCCTGAGAACGCCTTAGCACATTCCATATCAAGATTCCCTGCTCTGACAATCGCTCTCGTAGAGCTTCTACAAATCTGAAATCTATAAGGCTCTCAGGCACCTCCTCTTCCACGAAAGCATCTACAAAGATTCCATCATAGCGCAAAGTAAGGGCATGAATAGTCTCAGCGGCATCTCCAATCACAACTTCATACGCCAGAGGTAGGTGGAAGTAGGTCTTTTGAAGTCGCACCATCTCCTCATCTATCTCTAATACAGTCAAGCGCGCTGGAGGGTTAGGGCTGCGTGCTAAAAGCTGGATGAGCGTAGCCCCCATGCCCACGAGAAGGACAGAATGCCAGGAACGCTCCTCAATACCCAGCCTTTCAAAAGCCTCACGCCAGGCCCGAGCTAAGTTTCCACCCACATAATGAACCCTTTCCCCAGCTATGATGGGTTCTCCATACCAGTACAAAAGGCGATACCTCATCGCAACTCTGTATCCCAGCCCTCTGCTTGTAAGCGCTGCCGAAGGATAGTGATAGCCCGACTTAACTGGGATTTGACGGTGCCGAGGGGCAAACGAAGCTCTTTCGCTATCTCCTCTACTGAGAGCCCCTGCCAAAAGCGAAGCTCTAACGGACGCCGATAATGCTCTGGCAACCGTTCCAGATGGGTCAATACCACCCGTTGAACCTCCTGAAAATCCCGCTCTTGATGGGGAGAATGTTCTCCTAAAACTTCCACTACGATGTCATGGCTCTTCCACTCCTCCTCTTCTACATGGAAGCTCTGGATGATCCCTTTAGGGCGCCGACGCAGTACATCCGTAGAGTAGTTGATAATGCACCGATGTAGCCATGTGCGCAAGCTGCCCCGACTGACATTGTACTTTCTCAGTACCCGCGGCAGCTGCTCCACCATGAAATCATGCGTAATATCCCGAGCCAAAGAGTCAATCCCCTCGTACATCAAACGGGTGTTCTGCAAGTTGAAAAGGTATCCGCGACAAGCCCTCAAGAGGGTGTAGTAATAGCGATTTACAATCTCATTGTAAGCCTCCTCAGCTGCCTCTGAAGCACTCTGATAAAGGGCAACGAGATCTGTGTCGCTAACCTCCGAAATCATGCATTTAGTGAGCAAATATACGACAGAACCTCACCAGCGGCTGCGTCTGACATAAGCTCCGACGGGATAAAGAACCTGAAGCCCCCACAGTATCCAATCTGCCCACAAAGCTCGCCAAGGATGTTGAGCTTTCACCCATCGCAGCGCCAAGGCTTTACTTAGAGGGGGAAAAATAACACCCCATGGCAGGATAGGCGCACTCAAAAGCACTAGCGTCTGCATAATGTACGGCAACGCTAAGGAAAGCCGCAAACGCCAGGGATAATATTGCGCCGTTTGAAGGTGCCGCCACTTCCGATGAAAAGCCGCTTGAAAAGTCAAAGGCGCTGGAGAATAAGAAGCAGCCCCGCTCACCCGCACCCCCCTTGAAGGCAGAAGCTGAAGCGTAAGATCATCATCTCCTGAAACTACTTCTCGCCATGCATACAATCCTGCTTTGAGCCAGGCCCGCCGAATAGCCCATCCTCGCCCTGTACTCATGTACGGAAAGCCCCAACTGGCTCGCCCTACCGCCTCTAACTGTACTAAAGCTGCTTCATACGCTGCAAGCCGACTGACAATCCCCCCTTTATCATGAAGCCATGCCCACCCTATCACAGATAGAGCTTGCGCATCGGCAGAGCTCATAAGCTGGCTTAGCCAGTTAGGGTCTATCAGAATATCCGCATCAGCCACTACGCACCACTCATAAGAAGCCAAAGCAGAAGCTCGCCAAAGGGCATACTTTTTAGGAGACCAGCACGGGGAAATCGTCTCTATCTCTATGATTCGCAGGGGAAGAGCAGCTTCGTAGCGCTTGACGATATGCTTAGTAGAATCCCCACAGCGATCCAGCACCAGCACTATCTCAAAGGGAGCAGGATAGGTTTGCTGCCTAAGCCCCTCCAAGAGCTGGCCAATAGTTTGCTCTGCATTATGAGCTGGGATGAGAATAGAGACGGGGGGAAGGGAGTCTA
>JANXDD010000023.1 GCA_025059915.1 Bacteroidia bacterium
ATGTTCCAAACTTTCTCAGCTACCTCAAGCGCGAGCAGTATGGAGAGACCCCCATCCTCTGGGGAACGCTCTATAATGCAATCCCCATCGGTACGAAGGAAAAAGGCGAAATCTATTTGCGCTATCCAAAGTCTGATAGATACACTTACGACGGACCGCGTCTCAGTTACGAATACGCAGCGAAGGACTACCGATTTTTCCCTCGTATGTGGAGCCCTTCTCATTACTCTGGGCAGGGGCCTTTCAGTTACATAAACTTCGTGAAAAATAAAGGCGCTGATCCTCAAAGTCCTTATGACGACAAGCCCACGGGCATGGAAAACCTACGGTTTTTCTTTGAGTATCAGCTCTATCATATGTACATTCGGTATTTCCTCATGAACTTTGTAGGGCGGGAGTCTGAGGTGCAGGATAGCCGCTGGGAGAGTGGATTAGAACTGGGGCGCCTCAAAAACCTCCCAAAGTACAAGCGAAAAGACCCTTCTAAAACCCATTACTACGGACTGCCTTTGCTGCTGGGGCTTCTGGGGCTCAGCTGGCATTACCAGCGGAATCGCCGACACTTCTGGGTGATTGCGGCATTATTTTTCTTTACGGGGGTGGCGATTATTCTTTATCTAAACCAGCCTCCGAATCAGCCTCGTGAGCGGGATTATTCCTATGTAGGGTCGTTTATCGTATTTGCGATGTGGGTGGGGATGGGGGCTGCGGCACTCTCAGAAGCGGTGGAAAAATACCTCCGACGCAACTTAGAACTCCCAATAGGCCTTTTGACGCTGGGGGTGCCCCTGCTTATGGCGGTGAAAAACTGGCGCTCTCACTCTCGCGCCGGTAACTATGTGCCTCCCGACAGCGCATACAACTTTCTCATCTCTTGCCCCCCTAACGCAATACTTTTCACCAATGGGGACAACGACACTTTCCCCCTATGGTACTTGCAAGAGGTGGAGGGCGTACGCACAGATGTGCGGATTGTCAATCTCAGCCTCCTCAATACGGACTGGTACATCTCTCAGCTCAAATACCAGACCTCAAACGGAGCGCCCCCTTTGCCGATTTCTATTCGCGACGAGGTGTTTATGGGAGACAAAGCAGCGATTATGCCTTTCAGCCGACAGGAACTGCGCCTTCCCATAGATAAGGCTGCCTTTCTCCGAAACTATCCTGAAGCCCGTAGGTTCAATGCCGACATGATAGCAGATACCCTTGTTTGGACTGTTCCTGCTCGGGGTAGTGAAAATCAAAGCTACCTCCTCAAGCAGGACTACATGACAATGGATATTGTTTTGACCAACCTCAAGGAGGGGTGGAAGCGCCCCATATGCTTTGCTAATACGCTACCAAGCTTCAGCTATATGGGGCTTCAGGATTATCTATACATGCGTGGGCAAGTGTATGAGCTCCTTCCGCTGAAACCGCAGGGCCCTCGGGGGGATATCTACACACCGATTCAGGATAGCCTTACTCACACCCTCCTCACTCAGGTGTATCGGTATAGAAACTTAGACAACCCGAATATCTTTTACGACAGCAATACGCTTCGGATGATAGCCAACTACCGCTCGGTTTTCTATCGACTTGTGGAGCATTATATCCAGTCTGCGGATACGATGAAAGATGAAGCAGCGGCGGAGCGCCTGCGAGCAAAGGGTAAAGAGCTTTTGACCTTTTTGAGAAAGAAAATCTCCTCCGAGAGCTGCCCTATGGAGCCTTACCAGCTTGCTCAAGAGGCAGGTTTATGGGTGGGCTTGCGAGATACCGCAGAGGCTAAAAATCTTTATAAAGCAGCCCTTCAAATGCTCAAAGAGGATGTTGCCTACAGCAGATATGAAAAAGTTCCCATAGACGACATGACTGCTTATAGCATAAAGGAGACAGCGCGAGGACTTATAGCGCTGGGTGATACCCTACTTTCAGCTGAAGCAATGCAGCTGTATGAGGCGAGCCGTTCCCTTTCTGGGGGTCGTATGGGGCGTTAGTTGGGGGCAGGCTATTTGGGTAGAAAAGGCGGGGGAGCATTCTGCGCCATCTTTCTCAGCGCAGGTGTATAGGCTCTCTGCGGAGCGGTGGGTGCTATTTTTCAAGGTAAATCTTGCTCCATGGCTACCGTATGTTTTTGACACGACCCTTTCGGTGCGGCTTCAAGTTCAAACAAAGGAGGGAATAATAGCTGAGACGCTTTTTACTCTGCCCGCTGCCCCCGAATGGTCGGGGTCCATAGAGGGACATTTTCCCGAGCGTCTGGCAGGGCAGATGACAATACTCTATCTTTCGTTTCCAGATGCTCCCGGGGGCGTATATCATGCACGGGTTTTTTGGCGCTCCGGCTATACCCCCATATGGGTAGAGGCAACAAGTACGATTTTAGACCTTCCTGTGCGTTTGCGCACCCAAAGCGGAGAAACTAAACTCGCTATGCCGGGCGACAGCCTCTGGAATCTTGTTTTTTCTCCTGCTAAGGTAGATACTACCATCCCTCCCCTTCCGTATGTTTTACGCTCTTCTAAGAAAAGTCGTTTGCGAGTGGAAATAGGGTGCGCCTGGCATCTTCGGGGCGATACAAGTACGGTTTTCTGGACCTGTAGGGAAGCGCCGCTGCCCTACGCACCCTCTAAGGGAAGCTCATTTACTCCCTCTCCATCAGAGTGGAACACGGCTTATCGGCTATTTTCAGATATAAAACCGGGGGAGCGAAGTGACCGAGGTATGGTGTATCTGTTTTATGGCTTGCCGCCAGTGCGCTTGCATACGCCTTATCAGGAAATTTGGGTGTATCCTGAGGCGGGTTTGAGCTTCCACTTTGTGTGGAAGGGGGGAACCTGGGAGCTCATACGGCGGTTAGAGTATCAATCCATATGGCACCGACGGTGATTACAGACCTCCGAGCTCTGCGTCGGGCCTTAGAAGGTGGTGCCTCCGTAGAGAAGGTAGTATGGTGTCGCGGCGAGTCTCCCCCCTCTCCTTTGTGGCGGCTTATCAAGCGATATCGCATTCCATTTCAGCAGGTACCTATTTCCGTCATACCTCAGGGCAAAAAGTGGGCAGCTTATCTGAGTCCTATTTCCCTCTTTGACCTGAGTACTTGGCTTGGAGAAGAGCCGCAGGGGGTCGCCGTGGGGCTTTTAGGCGTTTCAGATGTGCGGAATGTAGGGGCGATTCTTCGCAGTGCCGCAGCATTTGGGGTGCGATGGGTTCTGCTGAGGGCAGGAGGCAGTCCCCTTCTTTCTTCAGCAGCTTTATGGCGCAGTAGTGCGGGTGCCATTCCTCATCTTCATATCGTTCGGGAAGCTCGTCCGTATGAGGCGCTCAAGCAGCTGCGTCAGAAAGGTTGGCAGCTCATCGCTACGGTGCCGCCCTCTTTAGGTGGAATGCCTTATACCAGTTGGGGCTGGCAGCAGCCTTCTCTATTGCTTTTCGGAGAGGAGGAGAAAGGTCTCCCTCCTGAGTACATTCAGCTATGTGACCTGCGCTTGAGCATTCCTCATGAAAAGGCAGTAGAGTCTCTCAATGTAAGTGTAGCGGCGGGCATTCTTCTTTCCACTGCCTATATGCGAAATAAGCCCTCTACCTGAAAGCGACTTCAAAAGGCGTAGAAGGAGCTGAGGAGAGAGGCATTCACAGAGGAAAGTAGGGGCGGAGGGACAAACTTACACCAGCGCTGATTTCCTAAGGACATTGTTGCAGCTTGTTGAAAAAGAGAAGCATTTTAGGCAATAAAGCAGACAGGAGCTTTCCGCGTGGCGGGGGTTGTGGAATTGGTAATAAAGAACCCCCTTCTTGAGGAAGATATTCCCCTCAAGAAGGGGGAGACAGGCTGCTCGTAGCAGAGTACCTTTACTTTTGTGAAAAGAGAAGCCAGTTGAGCGCGGCGTAAGGGCTCATGGGCAGTTTGTACCGACCAAAATACCTTTCACAAAGTTGAGTTGGCAAGGCTGGCCATTACTTCCCGTTACATTTACTACCCGGGTGAGACCATCTTGTCCATTAGCGCGGAAGGCACCGCCTGCCCCTCCAATCTCTATGTAGCCTTCATCTACATAAATTCCCCTACTACCGAGTCCAGGGGGAATCGCAGGAAAAGTACCAGGATTCAGCTTGCCTATTGCGAGCCATCCTTCACTAATCAGAATGCCTCGGGGCCGCTCGTCAGGGGGAACGATATGAAGAGCTGCATCTGGCATCTGCGTCCCAATACCTACCCAGCCATCTCCTACTCCAAACTGGATGCTTCCTAAGCGGAAATGATTATACATTCCTGCAATAAAGACGCCCCCGGGCACCCTATTAGGATAAGCGGTAGGTGATGCATTTGCATCAGGAGAGGGGAAAGGGTCTGTATTCCATGGACCGAAGGAGGCTTCGCGTACAAAGAATCGGTACCCATTATAGAACCTTGCGCTAAACTGATTTGCGCGAACGGAGCGTAAAGGGGCATAGGGGCGATTTGTCAAAGGTCCCGGGTCGTCCCCTATTTGGAAAGAGCCAGGGTGGGAAGTTGAAACATACTTACCTAAAGCAGTGGCTCCCGTGGCGGTAGCCTCACTTGCAACGCCCACGACGAAGGTAAGAGTGGCAGAAGCGCGCACATTAAGCCCACTGGCGAAAGAAGCGTATCCTATCTGTTCGGGGTCTGCATGGTTGGCTTGATTAGGAGCGAAAGGATCATCTGGGCGAGGATGAATCCCTACGACACGCCATGCGCTGCGCTCAGGAAGCCATAGAAGGCGATTACCCGCTCCGCGAGGCACACCCGGTATGCTGGGATAAGGAGGAGCACCTCCAAGCGGCATATAAATCGGGCCGGAAATCACAAGATGTCCGTCTTCTTGATAGAGATGTCCTTTGACTGCGAGAGCGAAATTTTGCTCAGCTGCTGGAATAGGGGTAGGCGTACTGAGGATGTTCTGGCTTGGCAGCTGGGCATTAGCATGGTACGCAAATGCACCTGCTGAATAAGTAGAAGATACGCTACCAATGTATGAGGTGGCATCTCCTACCGCACCCCACACGCCTATAGCGCGTCCTGTGGCGTTCCCGCTTACGCCTCGGACGCCTATGTTCGTTCCAGCATGGTCAGGATTCGTCGTGCTTCCCACTCCTATGAGGAAATTGGCGCTTCCGAGCGTGGTTACTTCTATCCCATGGGCGGTTTGTCCAGCGTTATTGAGGGTAGAGGAAAATAAGTTAGCGCTGAGGTTGGCTGCTCCATTGGCAAGGACATTTACTTGGAGCCCGCCAGCATTTCCGCCTTGAATATGCACCTGCTTAGATGGAGTGGGAGTTCCGATACCTACCTCTCCTGTATTTGTAACACGGAGGCGTTCGGTATTGTTTGTGCGAATAACAAGTGCAGTGTTATCGGTAGTACCCAAAAAATTGTTAGTGGGGTTGGTGTTAGCATTTCCAGTGATGAGCCATGCATTCTGAGGGGCAGGAGGAGCGATGACCCACTGATTTTGATTAGCATCCCACTGGAGAAAATCGCCCGTATTTTGTCCCCGTATTTCCCCGAGTACTCCTTGAGGGTTAGCGCCTACAAGTCGCACAGGAGGGGTTAAAGGATTTAGGGTGCGAATACGAGCTTCTCCTGCCACATCCAGTTTATGAGTGGGCGTAGTTGTACCTATGCCCACTTGCGCCAGCAGAGAGCCTTGAACAAGCCATCCTACGATTAACCAGCGTTTCATAGTTATGTGCGTGGGTTTATCTGATTACAGTTACAGTTCCTGCTCTTTCTGTGGAGCGTCCATCCCGTAGATAGCCTGTAACTACAAAGACGTAGGCATCCTCCGGGACTGTTTCTCCTCGCTGGGTGAGTCCATTCCACCGGATAGGTCCCTCGCCTACCTGTTCTCCCTGCCATATCAGAAGGCCCCAGCGGTCATAAATTCGCAGTCGCACCCTTTCAAAGCCGCGGTAGTAAATTAGAAACTCGTCATTGCTCCCATCGCCATTCGGAGAGAAAACGGTAGGGACGTAGATCACAAAAGGAGCTCGGGTGCGCGCTAAAGCAAAGTTGGGGGAAGAAAAGTTTGTCCAGCCGGAGGACTCCATATAGGCACTTTGGGTCATACCCGTTTGTGCTACGCCAGTACTGCGATTTATCACAGTTGGCATCGCTTCCCAGCGAGCTGCTGGAACCTCCCAGTGAGCCAGTGTGTCCTTATAAGTATCGTTTGCTTCGTCGTACCAAATGCGGAGCGTTATGGGATCATTCCCTGCCGCTCTTTCAATGATATGGTAGAAAAACTCGTTTGCTTCATCTATAGGGGATAGAACTGCTCTGCGGTCAAACCCATCCGTCGTAGGATCAGTATTAGCGAAGCGTACAAGGAAGGTATGAGCTGCTGCAGAAGGGGTTACCTCTACTGGACGGTAACGGAAAGGTCCGAGCTGCCGATCCCCCACGGGAAATAGATAACTTGCTACTCGGTCGGTGCGTCTTCCTAAGCGGCCGTTTCCAGTGCTACTTACAAACCCACTTGTACGCGTGATGGCTGCTGGGTCGGTGTTTTCTACCATCATTGTTTGGGCATTGGTGCGGAGCTCACAGTCATTCAAGACCAGAAAGTTTTGGATTCGTCCGTCTGCTCCTATCATCTCTTTTATGTCACCCCCATTGTTGAAAAGGGCAAGGCTATTGTAGAAGGTAGGGGTAGGGCCTACCAGTCGCTGATAACCGCCGACTAAGTAGAGCCAGCCGTTTCGTGGCGTTACAAACCCATCACCCTGCGAGGAGTTTATCCAATCGCCCGTAAGCCAGACCACCCCCCCGTCGTTTTCTATGATACCCGTTCCATCTACTTGAAGGTCGCCAGGGGGAGCACCTATAACTGATACGGTGTCCTGTGCAGAGATATACACTACTTCATCCCGAATGTATAGCTCTTGAGCACTCAAGAGGCCCAGCCAGAGAACACTCCATGCTATCCGCTTTATGTGCATATCTTGCCAACAAAGGTAGTTTTTTTCTTTGATTTATGAGAAACAAATATGCTTTCGCCTATCCAATATCGCCAGGGGTGGAGAGCATCTGGACCTGCGTATTCCACTCCGATGCGTCTCCCCTCCCCAATCGTAGAAGGCACATATCCGTCGTCGTACAGAGCCAGCTCGGGATGAGTCAGGGCTGACATGCCTGACCATGCTAAGGGGATGCTTAGGGCCGCTGTGAGAGCCCCCGGACCTACAGTGAGGCGTTCCAAAGGAGCTTTTCTGCGCTGCATCATCAGCGGCACTCCCCAAAGAGGCTCTCCTGAACGGATTAGTACTGCGCAGGGATTGCCTTCTTCTCCTGTAACAAGATTTAGCATGTTGTGGATACCATAGCATTTATACACATAGAGGGTGCCTCCACGGGCAAACATAGGGGCAGTACGCTTTGTACATCGTCCTCCGTATGCATGACAAGCACGATCATGAATGCCCCCGTAGGCTTCCGTTTCAGAGATCCGCACTGCTGCCTCTCCCTCAGAGGAACGCACTACTAAAACCTTCCCTAAAAGAGTCTTCGCCACCGTCCAAACATCCCTGAGGAAAAATTCTTCCGAGAGTGGTACTAATTTTTTCCCCATGTGCTCTTTCTCCTTCACGCTTATACCAGATAGGCAAAAATCACACCGGCAGCAGCTCCTCCTAAATGAGCCCAATGATTGATGTAGCTTCCTCCTCTCTGAGCTTCATAAAGGCTATATGCGAGGTATAAAATGGCGAAAAGCCACGCTGGAAGAGGTATAAACCATACCAGCAGAGTGGCTGAGGGGCGCTGCACAATAAAGCTGAAAACTACTGCATTCACTACGCCCGAAAGTCCTATGCTAACATGCACGGGGTTATCATTGTACTTGAGGTAAGTTAGCATGCCGCTTCCCAAAGCTCCAGCAAGGAGAAGCATGACGTAAAGCTTTTTTCCATAAAAAGCTTCCATCTCTGAGCCAAATGAGTGAAAAACTACTCCATTGAGCAGGAGGTGAAGTATGTCAGCATGGAAAAATAAGCTTGTCAGCAGACGATACCACTCGTGATTTTCCCGCATACGATAGGGGGCCAGCCCCCATTCGTACCAGATAGATTGGGTGGAGCCGCTCCAAGCCCACAGAGAGGCTATCCCACATCCTATCAGTACTATGCTTGTCAAGCTCACTTAGCAAAGGTAATTCTGTCATCTGGGGTGTAAGTGGAGCGGGAAGCGAGCTACTTCTCTACTTGCCTCATGGCGCTGGCCTGGGGTAAAGAAGTAAATCAGAATAGGTTCAGAGTGCCTATTTTTGCGGTTACGTATGTACTGGACGCTGGAACTGGCTTCGTACTTAGAAGACGCGCCATGGCCGGCTACGCGAAACGAACTAATAGATTACGCAGAGCGCACGGGAGCTCCTGTAGAAGTCATAGAAAACCTTCGGGAGCTGCCAGATGATGATACCATCTACGAGTCTATGGAGGACATCTGGCCTGATTATCCTTCGCGAGACGAGTTTCTTTTTGAGGAAGATGAGTAAGGGGTGAAAAATAGTTTTTGATTTTGATGGGTCAAATCATTTTTGCCGTCGTATTAGTGGGGGCGATAGCCCTTTTTGTCTATCATGTTCGGCTACTGCGTCGCACCATTCTCTTGGGGCGTCCTTATCACCTCTCCGATAAGCCATCCAAGCACTGGAGGCAGATGATTGAGGTTGCTCTCCTTCAGAAGAAAATGATGGATAAGCCTGTGGCTTCCGCTGCCCATTGGGTGATCTATGTTGGATTTCTCGTAGTGAATGTAGAGGTGATAGAAATCATATTGGATGGGCTCTTGGGCACTCATCGTCTTCTGGCGGGGCACGTAGGGGTTCTTTATGACATAATGACGGTCGGGTCAGAGATTTTCCTTGCCCTTGTACTGGTAGCAGCAGTAGTTTTTCTCTGGCGCCGCAACATTCAAAAGGTTCCTCGCTTTCACACGGCGGAAATGAAAGGCTGGCCCCCCTTGGATGCCAATATCATCCTCTGGACTGAGATAGCCCTGGTAATAGCCCTCCTTATCATGAATGCCTCGGATCAAGCCCTCCAGCAGAGAAAGGTATATGAAGCCGCTGGTACTTTTCCTGTCAGTAGGTTTCTCGTGCCTTTATTTGAGAGTTTGTCTGACTCTATGCTAATAGGGATTGAGCGTACAGCATGGTGGGTGCATATTCTGGGTGTATTAGCGTTCTTGAACTATATTCCTTTTTCCAAGCACCTGCATATTTTTCTGGCTTTTCCAAACACCTATTATGCTCCTATTCAGCCGGCTGGAAAGGTAGATTCTTTGCCCCAAGTTACTTCCGTAGTAAAAGAAGCCCTAGGGCTCGCCCCTGCTGAAGGTGCTACTGATGGGGCTACTGGCACGCTGGGAGCAAAAGATGTAACGGACCTTACCTGGAAAAATCTCCTTGACGCCTATACCTGTACAGAATGCGGACGCTGTACGGCGGTGTGTCCTGCTCATCTAACAGGTAAGAAGCTCTCGCCCAGAAAGATCATGATGGACACCCGAGACCGTTTGGAAGAAATCAAAAGGGCTCTTCATAAAACTGGCAAATGGGAGCCTGACGGAAAATCCTTGCTGGGGGACTATATCACAGCTGAGGAGATTTGGGCATGCACGACATGTAATGCATGTGTGCGTGCCTGTCCTGTGCTTATTAACCCCGTATCTATTATTCTGCAGCTGAGGCAATATCTCGTGATGGAAGCCTCTCAGGCTCCCGAGACTATCAATGTGCTTTTTGTGAATTTGGAAAATAATGGTTCTCCGTGGGCATTGCCTGCTGCGGACCGAGCGAAATGGGCTGAAACCTTGACCTGAGTATGGCAGGAAAAACTTTGGCTGCGTGGGCAGCGACGGGTGAAAAACCAGAAATCTTATACTGGGTCGGTTGTGCAGCGAGCTTTGATGATAGAGCTCAGAAAGTAGCGAGAGCCTTCGTCAAGCTGCTGGATGCGGCTGGCGTCAAATGGGGCATCTTAGGCACAGAAGAGACCTGTACAGGCGACCCGGCTAAACGCGCTGGAAATGACTTTCTTTTCCAAATGCTTGCTCTGCAAAACATTCAGACGCTTCAGACCTACGAGGTAGAGACCATTGTAGCTACTTGCCCTCACTGCTTCAATACTCTCAAAAATGAATACCCACAGCTTGGTGGAAATTTCAAAGTTTGGCATCATAGCCAGTATCTTCTTCACCTCATAGAAATAGGGCGGCTCAAGCTCCCTGAGAATGGAGTTGCAGAAACCATAACCGTCTTTCATGATCCCTGCTATCTCGGGCGAGGAAATGGGGAGTATGAGGCTCCGCGAACTCTCCTTCGCAAGGCTGGAGCCCGTCTAAGAGAGCCTGAAAGGCATCGGGACTTTGCTTTATGCTGCGGCGCTGGCGGAGCTCAGATGTTCAAAGAGCCCGAGCCAGGAAAAAAGGACATAAACATAGAACGCACGGAAGAGCTGCTTGCTCTAAATCCCGCTCAGATTGCAGTAGGATGTCCATTTTGCATGACTATGATAAGTGATGGGGTCAAACATGCAGGGCGGCAGGGAGAGGTGAGAGTCCAAGATATTGCAGAAATACTGGCTGAGCGATTGGGCTTGATTTGAGTTTAGGGCGGGCAGCCGCCGAAGGCGGCTGCCCGCCCTAACATTCACTCCGATAATCTACTGCTTCCACAAACGTATGGTAGATGAGCCCCCTTCTCTTTTGAGAAAATAGAGTCCAGCAGGTACTTCCCAGCTTCCGCCTCCGGACTGGACGGGAAACCGAGCCAGTAGTCGCCCTTGAGAGTCGTACAGCAGAGCCTCTCCGCCCTGCTCACCGCAAAAAAGTATAGTGAATCCTGTCCGTGAAGGGATTCGAAAATACCTCCATCCAATCACAGCTGGACGAAGAAAGTCTCAGGTATGAGGTCTGGATAACCCCTCCGCTGGGGCTGATAGCCTCCACCCGAAAGAGCCATTCAGAAGTAGCCGGCAGGTCACCGGCTGAAATTTGAAGTGATTGCTGGACTGTTTTTGCAATGGTAAAGCTATGCGAGGAGGTGATGAGAGAGATATGGTACTCTTCTACTTCAGGAGGATTACCGCTCCACTTCCAGTAAAGCTGCACGTGATTTCTGGAGACTTTTCCACTAATAATTTAGCATAAGGGAGGATGCCGCACCCCCCTGTGCAATTGTCATAGACGGTAGCATTTCCCCACGAGCCCCACACCGTAGAACCAGGGTGTAAGCATACAAGTAAGTTTGGACTGCTGGTGAGAGGCTGATTGAGGTAGGCTGTTCCTTGGAAGCTGAAAGCGACAGGATCGTTTCCTACCACAACTATGCCTCCAGAAGTGCTGTTTGCAAAAGTGCCATTTACATTTAGACATGCGCCAGACTTCATACAGATATAAGGCAGGAGAGTTGAGCCACAATTGTCCATTGGGGAAGGATACGGTAGCTCCGTTGTAGATCCCCAGCACACCATTGATGGGCATGCTGCCGCCTCCATTGATTTGAAGCCTAGCTCCGCTACCGAAATTGTAGAGATAGGTACCTGAGTTCAAGGAAAGCTGACCACTGGCAGTAATCTGCCCATAGTTGTGAATCGTGGCTCCAGTGCTATTCAGAGCAAGATTGCCCTTAAGATTGAATTGCCCGCTGCTGGTGATGGTAATTTTAGAGTTGGGGTCTGGATAGAATCCTCCTGCGAGGTTGAGCTGGCCGCATACAATCAGGTGTGCATTGGAGCGTACATAGAGCGGGAGGGTAGTAGTGAAAATGGTATTAGCTGGTATGCAGCGAACGGTGCCACTGGGCACCTCGTAGTACGAATCCTAACGATTCTCGGGAAGAGCGCATCCTCCGTCACATGTGGGCTGGGGCGGCGCATCTGATTTAAGCATTGTGCCCAAGCCAGAGAGAGTAGCCGAAAGCTCGTGGGCGCTTTCATATTACAAAACTACATGCGATACATGTTCAGTAAAAGTTGCAGTCTAATGGAACTCTACTTCAATGATTGAAGGCTACCTCGGAATCTTACAGAATAAGGAGAAGATCGCCGTAACACCCCCAACGGAATCCTTCTGCCAGAGCGAGCTCATAGGCTTTACGCACTCGTTGATATCCACCGAAAGCCGCTGTTGCGATGTATCCTGCCGATTTAGGCAGATGAAATTGGGTGAGATAAGCGGTCGGAATGGCTGGTTTGTACGGCGGGAAAATAAATTTTACCGTCCAGTCCTCCGTGGGCTTGAGGTCATTGTAGGCGGAGAGGCTTGATTCTACGGCGCGCAGGGTGCTGGCTCCTACGACTAAGACGCGCTTTCCTGCCTTGCGGGCTTGATTAATTCTTTCAGCGGAGGACGCTTTGACTTCAAACCATTCTGCATCCATGGAAAACTTGAAAAGGTCTTCTACCTCTATTTGGCGGAAATTAGCTGCGCCTACATGGAGGGTTATGGGTACTAACTCCACTCCTTTCACCTCCAGCTGTCGTAAAAGGACCCGAGTGAAGGGCAGGCTGGCATCAGAGGCTTGAACTGAGCCGGGAACTCCACTCCACACAGGACGGAAATCTCTATAATCCTCTGGACGATGGGGGCGCTTGATATACCGCGGAAGAGCCATCATGCCGATGCTTTGGATCATGGATTCAAAAGATTCCCCAGGAGGAACGATAAATCGGATGGCGCGTTCTCGGCTTGTTGTATTATCCACTACCTCTGCCATGAGGTTGCTGTGGGGGAAGTACAGCTTATTGCCTACTCGTATTTTTCGCGCTGGCTCTACCATGGCATTCCAGAGGTGAGTTTCTGCATCCAGCTCTCGGAGAAGTAGCACTTCCACGGGAGAAGTGCTGCGCTCTTTATGACCGATAAGAAGGCAAGGGAAAGGTAGGGAGTCATTATATACCACCACATCGCCAGAATCAAGAAAGTCTGGCAGCTCCGAGAAAGTGTGCAAGGTAATCTCGCCTGAATCTTGATGGAGAACCATCAGACGATTGCTACCCCGAGGTTCTGGGGGATATTGAGCTATTTGGCTTTCTGGAAGCTCGAATACATAGTCGGAGAGACGACTACTCATACCTTTGTAAGCGGCAAAGATACCATGTTTGGAGAAGCTCTTCGTCAGGCTCTGCGGAATATGAGTGCGCACCAGCGGCGGTCCTTGCTTACGCTTCTCACGATAGCGGTAGGGATATTTTCGGTTTCTTCTGTGCGAGTTTTCACCTATTCCATGGAAAGGTCTATCGTGGGGCGCTTTGAGCGGCTGGGAACTTCTACGGTTTATGTGCATCATATGCCTTGGCGTTTCTCAGGGGAAAACTGGGAAGCCTATTTTCGTCGCCCTCGCGTGAGCATCCTGGACTATGAAGCTGCTCAAACTGCTCTGGGGGAGGAGGCATGGGTGGCTTTTCGCTATGACCGTCCTTTGGAGAAAGTTGCTTTCAAAGGTCATACAGCGGAGGCTCGGCTCATAGGCATTATGGGGGACTTTCAGTCGGTATTTCCAGTGGAGGTGCAGATAGGGCGATTTTTTACGAAAGAGGAACTGCGGCGCGGGGCTACGGTGGCAGTCTTAGGAAACCGTCTGGCTCGTACCCTCACAGGAAGCGAAGAAGCTACAGGGCTTCAGGTGCGGTATTTAGGACAGAGCTTTTTGGTCATCGGGGTGCTGCGCATGCAAGGAAGTTTTGCCAATGATCTCGATAGAGCAATGCTTGTTCCTTTTCCGGCGCTTTATCGCCTGCGGGGATTGGAGCGCTTCCAAGGGGATCGCACTTTGCTGATTCGGGCGAAGGACCCAGAAAGTTTGCCTTTAGACCTTTTAGAGGTGCGGGTGCGTGGCATTTTGCGTCAAGCGCGCCGTTTGTCTCCGACTACACCCGATAACTTCGCTATCAATCGCCAGGATGCCCTATTAGAGCAGGTGCATGAAATCTCTGGCTATATACAGACGGTGGGGCTATTCATTGCTGGCTTTTCATTGCTGGTGGGGGGCTTTGGTGTTGCCAATATCCTTTACATCGCTGTTCGTGAGCGCCGCAGCGAAATTGGTATCCAGCGCGCCATGGGGGCTCCGCGCAGGTTTATTCTGGGAGTCTTTCTCATAGAGGGCGTTTTGCTTACGCTAATAGGGGGTGTAGTAGGCATAGGGCTTACCATGGTACTAACAGGAGCCCTTTCTGATTGGGCGGCGCGAGAAGGGCTTACACTTGCTGTGGCAGTCCAAGATATCCTTTGGAGTATGGCGGTTACGGTAAGTGTGGGGCTTTTAGCGGCTTTAGCGCCTGCTTGGAGTGCCGCCCGACTCCATCCCATTGAAGCTATCAGAAGTGCCTACTGATGGAACTCTCTGCCGTTCTCATTACCTACAATGCGGCAAAGCACCTTCAGCGTACTCTGAAAGCCCTCCATGAAGTGGCTGATGAGATTATTATCGTAGATAGCGGCTCTCAGGATGGGACGAAAGCTATCGCCCTCCAATTTCCGAAAGTCCGCTGGTTTGAGCGTCCGTTTGAGGGCTACGGACAGCAGAAAAACTATGCCAATAGTTTAGCCCGAGGGCGCTATATCCTTTCCGTAGATGCTGATGAGGAGCTTTCTCCAGAGCTGAGACAAGCTATCTTGCAGGAAAAAGGCTACTGGAAGGCAGATGCCTACCGCATGTTACGGGTGGCAATCTACTGTGGGGCTGAGATTCGGGCGGGGGATTGGTATCCAGACTGGAAGGTGAGGCTCTTTCGGCGGGATATTGGGCGCTGGAGTGAAGACCCCGTGCATGAACGCCTAATTATCCCGAAAGGCAGTAAGGTTGCGGCCTTGTCAGGTGAAATGTGGCATTATACATACGATACGCCAGAGGAAAATCTCCTCCGTACAAGCAAATATGCTCGCCTTCAAGCAGAGTTCTTATACAAGTCGGGCTATAAAAGCAGCTGGGCTCGGGGGTTTTTTCGCTTCTTTTACCGCTTTGTCAAGAGCTTATTTCTCAAGGGAGGGTGGCGGCTGGGGTGGCGGGGGGTGAGTATCGCCTTTCTCGGGGCAGTATTTTATCCCTTACGAGAGATTTATCTGGCTGAAAAGGAAGCGCAAGCGACAGAGGCTTTATCTCACGGCGCTTCTGTATCTTCACCAAATGTTTCGCCTGATGATAGGAATAAGTCTATGCCTCTGGGCTCAGAAGACCAGGAGGCTCACCCTCTCTCATAAAGATTGGGCCTCCGTTCTTGAAAATCCCACTCGTGATGCATACCAGCGTCCAGAGGAGCTTTTGGATTGGATAGAGGCTAAACTGGGCTCTTTGCGAGGCAAACGGATATATGATTTAGGAGCAGGGACTGGCTACTATGCGTGGCGCTTCGTAAAAAGGGGCGCCACTGTTATCGCGATGGATATAGATGAAGGGCTCTTACGATACATGGAAAGGCGGCGAGATTCGCTGAATATCTCGCCTGCGCAGTGGGAGATTCGGAAAGGCGTACCTGATCGACCCATCCTCAGCCCGAAAGAGGCAGACTGGATATTCATAGCTGATGTGTATCACCACCTCCCTAATCGGGTGGCGTACCTCAAGCAGCTGCATGCCCTCATGCCTGAGGGGGGATATATCATCTTCGTAGAATGGGCGCCACGAGAGAGTCCAGTAGGTCCTCCACTTTCTCATCGGCTTTTTCCCACACAAATAGAGACCGAGCTCCAAGCAGCAGGGTTTGAAGTTCGCTATCTGGAAGAAGCGCTACTGCCCTACCATTACATCCTCGTCGGTCAGAAGCCGTCGAAGCCTGTGAAGTGAAAGCCCGCCTTCCTACTCCGTGCTGATAAGGGTGGGTATCAGACCCCCTTCAGCGCTTCCCAAAAAAGACGAGGAGCTTCGTTGCGGTAGTAAGTTTCCCAGCTCTCTCTCGGAAAATCAAACCAAATAGGCAAAAGTGCCAGACTCCACTGCTGAGCTAAGATAAATTCTATTCGCAGGGGCTTGAGTAAGCCCATGGATTGGGCGCTGCGGAGTGCCTCTACCCACTGAGGAATCTCCAAAGGTTTGGGATTTACCAAAAGAGGAGGGAGGAGCAGTGGAAGCTCTTTTCTTAAGGGAAGGGGAGAAATAGCATGGTAAAACTGCTCGTAAAAACTCTGGAGACGCTCAGGGAGGGATTTGCCTTCTGCTCGCAGAGGCTCTAATGCCGCTTCCAAAGAAGGGGGGGTGAGAGCCTGCTGAACTGCTTCATAAAGGCTGCGTTTATTGCGGAAGTAGTAGTGTATCTGTGCGGTGTGGACGCCCGCCGCTTTCGCTATGCGCTCTAACCGAGCCCCGTCATACCCATACTGGGCAAACTCCCGAATCGCAGCTTCCTTTATTCTCTCTGCGGCATCCACGCTGCAAAGTTACCGGCTGAGCCGATAGAAGGTCCGATATAACGCAGGTAGTACCACAAGTGCTAAAACGAGACATACAGGCATTCCAAGAACGATGGTGATAGCCAGCGGCTTCTGAACCTCTGAGCCCATGCGGGTGGAGGTAGCGGCAGGAAGAAGGCCCAAGGAGCCTATCAACATGACCATTACGAGAGGTCGCACTCGCTGGACTACTGTTTCTCGGGCAGCTTGGAGAGTGCTTTTGCCCCCTAAATCCCCCAGAAGAATAAGCGCATTGATGGTATTTACGCCCAAAAGGATAATCATTCCCACCCCTGCTGAGATACCGAAAACTGTACCTGTGGTCATCCAGGCTGTCATTCCCCCTATGAAAGCGAAAGGGAGTGTCAAAGCAGCAATCAGCACTTCCTTAGCTGAGCCGAAGTGGAAGTAAAGCACGAAGAGGATTAGCCCTACCACGGCGGGGACGATGATAGAGAGCTGTCGGGTAGCCCGCTGCTTACTTTCAAATTCTCCCTCCCAGGTTACAGAAATGTGTCGGGGGAGATGGACTGCAGCTTGTACTCGTCGCTGAGCCTCTGCAATAGTCCCTCCTAAATCCTTGCTACTGACGGAGAATCCAATCGCGACATACCGCTGGGACCCTTCTCGGTAGATAAAGGCAGCCCCAGTTTGAATCCGAATATCAGCAATCTCGGAGAGGGGAACCTGCCGTCCAGTGAGGGTAGGCACACGTACAGCTTTGATGACTTCAGGGTTGTCTCTGTAGGGTTTTTCTAAGCGGACTCGGACGTCAAAGTACCTTTCCCCCTCGTAAAAATAGGTCGCGGTTCGTCCCCCAATAGCGGCTTCAATCACCGCCTGAGCGTCTCGCATGCTCACTCCATACCGAGCCATGCGCAGCTCATCTAACCGTATGCGAAGCTCCGGTAGCCCCAAGCTCTGGAAAAGGTTAAGGTCCTCTATCCCTTCAACTCCCCGAAGGACCTCGGCAATCTGCGCAGCATATTTCTCTAACTCCTTCAGGTCCTGACCATACACTTTGACGGCAAGAGAGCTCTTGACCCCTGAGACGTACTCTTCAACATTATCCTGAATGGGCTGGCTGATAGCCCAGCGAACTCCAAGGTGGGTGTTCAAAATTTGGCGTACCTCTTCGACGAGTTGGGTTCTGGTGATACCTTTGCGCCATTTTTCTTGAGGGTGGAGCTGGACATGAAGCTCTAAGTTGAAAAAACCTGTAGGGTCAGTGCCATCGTTAGGGCGTCCAGCTTGAAATAGGACAAATCGTACCTCCGGTATCTGCAGAAGCTGCTGCTTGACTTGCTTAGCAAGCTCTACCGTCTCTTCCAGCTTGATACTGATGGGGAGGGTCCCTCTCACATAGAGAGCCCCTTCGTTTAGTTTGGGAACAAACTCGGAGCCATAGTTCATGAAAATTACCACAAACCCTACCACCAGTGAGGCATACAGAATGAGGACGATACGTGGATTTTGCCATCCCAGGTTAGGCAAAGCTTTCCAAGGGCGCAAAAAGTACTCTATGAAGCGGGGAGAGTGCTCCTCTGGCACAGTTTTGTACATGAGCCTTAACATGGCAGGCACATAAGTCAAGCTGAGAATGAGCGCCCCCAACATTGCATATCCCAGCGTAAAAGCAAGCGGCTTGAAGAGCTTCCCCTCTACCCGCTCAAAAAGAAATATGGGTAGCAAAGCCAGGATTAGAATGATTTGGGCTGTGAAGATATAGCGGGCATTTCTGGAGACCACCCGACGCAGGATTCCGCCCTTAGCGCGGGCTGCAAGAAGCTCTGGTGGTACTTCCTTCCGCAGATGAACAAGGGCCACTAAAGCACTTTCTACAATCACTAAAGTGCCCTCTAAAAGAAGCCCAAAATCCAATGCGCCCATGGAAATGAGGTTTGCTGGCAGTCCCTGAAGGCGCAGAAAGAGAATCGCTGCCAGAAAAGCCAAAGGAATGACCGAGACGATAATCATCGTGGCGCGCCATTCCCACAAAAATAGACCCACTATGAGGGCTACCAGCAGAGCCCCCTCAATCAAGTTATGAGTAACTGTGCGCACGGTCGTTTGGACAAGTTCCGTGCGGTCTAAAAATGGTTCTATTTTTACTCCCGGCGGGAGAATGCGGGTGTTGAGTTCATGGATTTTTTCTTTGAGGCGAGGAATCACCGTAGAGGGGTCCTCCCCGCGCCGCATAAGTACAATACCTTGCACTACATCGTCTATATTGTTATACCCACACCACCCCAAACGAGGCTTAGCAGAAATAGTAACGTGTGCCACATTCTTCACATAAATGGGTAGATTTTTGCGCATGGTGATGATGACATTCTCAATATCTTGAATGGACTCCAGTAGCCCTATTCCCCGCACCACATAGGCCTGGTCTCCTCGCACGACAATATCCCCTCCTACATTGATATTACTTCGGGCGAGAGCCTCTATAACATCTAAAGGGGTCAGGTCATAGGCTTGCAAGCGCGCTGGGTCTATTTGGACCTCATAAATTTTTTCTTCCCCTCCGAAGGAAACCACATCAGCCACACCTGGAACTTGGACCAACTGCCGTTCTATTACCCACGTCTGGAGGGCGTATAGGTCTCGTATGGGACGGTCTCCCTTGACAATGTAGCGGAAAATCTCACCTGTCGCTCCATAAGGCGGTTCCAGGTAAGCCTCTGCCCCTTCGGGTAGATTCACGCCAGAGAGGCGAGCGGCGGTATATTGCTGGGCAAAAAAATCATCTACATCATCCTCAAAGAGCACACTCACGACGGACAAACCGAAAAGAGAGATAGAGCGGATACCTCGTTTGCGGGGAATAGTGCTCAGAGCTTGGGTGAGGGGAAGCGTGATGAACTTTTCTACTTCCTCAGCGCTGCGCCCCGGCCACTGGACGATAACGCGCGTCCGTGTGCTTGTGACGTCTGGATAGGCCTCAATCGGCGTGTGGAGATAAGCTACTACGCCGCCTATCGCAACAAGAAAAGTCAGAAAGAGAATAAACACCGGGCGCCGCAGCGCAAAGGTTACAATCCCCTTCATAGCGTTCGCGTCAGCTGTTGATAGAGAAAGAGAGCTTGATGGGTGGCTACGGTCTCACGAAGGGCAACCCCACGCACATAGGCTTTGTCAGCCGTTTGCTTTATCACTTCTACGCGCCGCACCTCCCACTGGCAAGGAGGATGATATACCAGGGCGTATTGCTGATCTGCATCCAAAATCAGCGCTCCTATGGGAATCGCTATCGCCGAGTCGGAGCGCAGCGAATGTAGCTTCGCCTGAAAGAAGGCTCCCGGTAAAAATTCTCTATTGGGGTTAGGTAGGTCTGCATAGGCTGTAACTGCCCGCGTCTCTTCATTCAGCACAGGAAGGAATTTCTCTATCCGAAATTCCACCGGCTTCTCCCACCCGGGTAGAAAAGCTTGGATGAACATGCCTACTTTCGCCTGAATAAACTGCTCAGGATACAGATAGACTTGGAAGCGAATCTTACTCAAGTCTGCCACCCGCAGTAGAAAGTCGCCAGCCTCTACGTTTGCCCCAGCGGTGATGCCTACTGCTAAGACCGTACCGCTGCGAGGCGCAATCAATACAAAGTCTGCTCCTTCCCGCCTGAAAAGCTGAAACTGCTCTAAAAGCTGTTGATATTCTGCCTCTAAAGATTGTAGCTCTGCTCGGGCATTCTGAACTTCAATCACAGAAGCCAGACTATCGCGTCCCATCTGTTCTATGGTGGAGAGCCGTAAGCGCTGTACAGGCAGCTGCGCTTGTATAGTGCGCAGACGAGCCTCCTTTTCCAGAAGCTGAGGCGAACGAATTCGCAATAATGCTTGCCCCTTTGCAACAGACTGTCCTACCTGTACAAATACTTCCATGACAGTCCCTTCTACTGGGGCTCGCATTTCTACGGTTTGTTCTGGGATAGAGACGATCTCGCCTGGGGCTCGCAGTTCCACAGGGATAGCTTCTATATGCCCCTCCTCCAACCGAAGCGCTCTAAGAAGGCTATCCGTACATAAAACGGATGTGCCATTAGATGGGGAGGAGGAAGAGGTACAGGCTAAATGCAAATATGCCAGTAGGCTACTCAGCCACACCCGTCGCATACTGAAGGTCATTTTGGATTTGATGGGATAGGTAAAAAAGCTCCGTTATTTTAGAGACAAGCTGCCGATAACTCTCAAAAAAGTCTATGTATGTCAGGAAGTTGATTCGTCCGCTGAGAAGATTTTCTCTGTAGGCGGCCTCCGCCCGCTCATATCTTTCCAGAAGGTCAAAGGAGGTTTTCTCCCACTGGGTACGCAAGGCTAAAGCATTTCTCCATGCCTGTGTAACCTCGGACTGGGCTGTGAGGACAGTCTGCTGGTAACGGAGTTCGCTGGCTTGTTGGGCGTAGCGTGCAGCGGCGATGCGCCCTTGATTTCTATTGAAGATAGGGAGAGGCAAGCCAAACCCGACGCCCCATTGATTTGGTCGGTAGCCCCCCAGACGGTCAAAACTAACAACCACATCTATGTCGGGATATGCCATTGCCTTTTCCAGGGCCAGTGCCCTGCCTTTCAACCGCACATCCGCCGCTGCTAAACGCACATCGCCTCGCTGCGATACCTCCACCAGAAGTGAGTCCAAGCTCTTGATACGCGGAAACTCCTTGCGGTAAAATCCAGTGGTATCAATCCAGAATATCGGCGGCACCCCCTCCACGCCCAGAAGCTCTCTCAAGCTGTGCTGTTCAGCTTCCCACCGCGTCCTGACTTCCCGTAGGTCTGCTTGAACCTGCATGTATAGGTTTTCTATTCGGAGGTACTCGGGGAGGGGAACAAGGGCGCTTTCACTGAGTCGGCGGTATCGCTGGGCGAGCTGCCTCAGCAGTTCTGCCTGCTGCTCTAAAAGGCGCAGAAGGATTTGATCCCGCTGGAGCCCATATATGGTGGTTCGCAGGTCGTACCGAAGCTGCCGCAGAAGCTCTGCAAAGGCAGCTTCCTGGATAGCCACAGAGGCCTCAGCTAAGGCTATACCTTTGAGCCGCTTGCCAGCGGTAAGAAGGGTCTGGGTAAAAGTGGCGGCAATCTGATTGATGCGGGGCTGATTGAGAAAGGGGGGAACTGGCGCTTCCGCCCTCGTGAAAACATCCATCTGTTCTATACTAAGCTGGGGATTAGGCCACAAGCGCGCTGCCCATACAAGCGCTCGCTCTGCATCTATCTGAAGTTTTTGAGCGGCAAGAAGAAGATTTTTCTGAAGGAAACGCTGCTCTGCCTCTTGCAGCGTCAAGTATATGGTGTCCTGCGCCCATGCAATACATAGGGCGAGCCATCCCCACCGCATGGTAAGCCAAAAACCCCTGCACAAAGGTAATGGATATCCAGCCGTAAAAACTCAATACCAAAAAGGCCCCCCCATAGAAAGTTCTATTAACAGCGCCTGCGTGCCTGATTGAAGGCTTCAGCTAAAATTAGGATTACTTTTACACCTGGGCTGTCCGCAAGCTTTCTACATAAGCAAGCCAACGCTCCGGAGCGGGCAGGCCGGGCTTTCGTGCCCCAAATATCCATAGAACTTCCTCCCCTTGGGGGCCGAAAACTTCTACAGAGTAGATATCCCCCTCTTTGGTGGGCTTACGCACCAAATACGTCTGAAAAACTCCCGCCGGGTCTACATGCAGGTTAAAGTCAGGGTCTAAGACATTTATCCAGCCCCGAGCAGAAGAGAGGCTGCGAATAGTACCAGAGTATATGTGATGGATTCCGGCATTTCCTATGAAAAACATGATAGGAGTTTGGCTCTCACGGGCCCACTCTAAAAGTTTTTGCAGCATGTCAGAGGGGAGAAGCCAGCTATACCGACCTTCCGCTGCCCGGATGGCGCTATACCGACTTACTTTGAAGTGCCGAAGCAGTCCCGAGAATTCATGGGTATCCTGAATCCGGCTCCACGCCTCTAATAGGTCTTTTTGGATTGATGTAGAAATGGAAATGGTCGGGGAGGGAGGGGGGCCAGCTTCTATCTTTTCTACCTCTTCTGATTGGTCAGGGTGCTGATAGGTTTGAACAAGGGCTTCCCAGGAGGGAACCTGCTCGGAGGAGGTGAGATAGACTTTATGGACAGCTTCCCCCCACGGGGTGAAAAACTGAATGCTATACAATGGCTTTCCGTCCCGCCCAAAGGATTGCACAGCAAAAGCGTATTTCCATGTAGATAGATAGATGCGCAGGTCTATGAGAGGGCTGGTGAATACCATCACATTCTGCTCCATGTATGGCTGGGGATAGGTGCCTGTGGTTTCTATGACGGCCCAGGGATTGCGACTGAGGGCTTTGAGCGGTCCGAAGGAAGGAAGCGCTTGCAGGAGTGCAGGGATTTCAGGGCGCAGGCGGACTACCCCTTTGCCGAGCTGTAGTCGCAAAAGAGCCATTTCACTGACTCCTAAGCGCTGTGCAGCTTCCCTTAGGTAAAGATGGGGCTCTCTTGCGCGGAGAGCTTCATAGGCGGCTCGTAAATTTTCCACGGGACAAAGGTAGCTATTTAGAAAAAAA
>JANXDD010000024.1 GCA_025059915.1 Bacteroidia bacterium
TGCGAGGCTAGCGTAGGGAATACAGGCATCGCCTCCACAGGCTCACCGAAGCGCTTGAAGTTGCGCTGGTACTGCTTGCGCACGGCAAAGAGGGCATCTTGCGCGCCCTTGCGGTCAAACTTATTCAGCACGACAAAGTCCGCATATTCCAGCATGTCTATTTTTTCCAGTTGGCTGGGCGCGCCGAATTCAGGCGTCATCACATAGACCGAAATATCCACATAATCCACAATCTCCGTATCAGCCTGGCCAATCCCGGCTGTTTCTACCCAGATGAGATCAAAGCCAGCCAGTTGGAGAATATCTATAGCTTCTCGGAGGAAGGGGGGTATGGAGCGATGAGCGGTGCGCGTAGCGAAAGAGCGCATATACACATTAGGGTGGTATATGCTATTCATGCGTAGGCGGTCGCCAAGGAGAGCCCCGCCGCTTTTGCGGTGTGAAGGGTCTATGGAGAGAATCGCTAATCTTTTCTCGGGGAAGTGGCGCAAAAACCGTTGGGCAAACTCATCGGTGAGGGAAGACTTCCCTGAGCCCCCCGTACCCGTAACGCCAATCACTACTGCGCGGCAAGGTACAGGGGTTTCAGCTAAGTAGCTGCGGATGGCTTCTGGGTCGTTTTCTAATCGGCTTAGCGCACGGGCAACAGGGAGGTAGTAAGGACCTTCAGCTCGGGAGATTTCCGTGAGGGCGCCATTCAAGTCTGCCCAAGGAGCAAAGTCTGATTTTTCCAAGACGTCATTAATCATGCCCTGCAGGCCCATTGCCCGCCCATCATCGGGGAGATAGATACGAGTGATGCCACGGCGATGGAGTTCCTCGGCTTCTTCGGGTAGGATAGTACCGCCTCCCCCCCCAAAAATCCGCACATGCGATGCGCCAGCTTTATCCAGCAGTTCTCGTACATAGGTAAAAAATTCCATGTGTCCGCCCTGGTAGGAAGTCAAGGCTACGGCTTGCACGTCTTCTTGCAGGGCAGCGGTTACAATCTCAGCCGCACTGCGATTGTGGGCTAAGTGGATTACCTCAGCTCCGGAGGCCTGCATGATGCGCCGCATGAGGTTAATAGCCGCATCATGCCCATCAAAGAGAGAAGCGGCCGTTACGATGCGAATGGGATATTTGGATTTGTAAGGCTGGGCTTCGGCTTTGCCAGCAAAACGCTGAACTGTAGCTTGAGACATATCAGCAAATATAATCAATTTCCCTTCCCACTCCTCGTCACATATCGCCGATACAAATCATAGGTAAAAACAAATGCGACAGTTAGCAAAAGAGGAATAGAAATCAGGAGGTATCTGCTTTGTATCTGCTTTAGGTAAGAGTAGGAGGCAATCCCTAAGAGGGCGTTTAAGGATAGCACCGCATAAAATATATTTTGTCTAAACTTCCACAAGTAATAGATACAGGCTATCCCCCCTACAAATACAGCAAAAATCCATATCATCATTGAATATACATAGAGTATAAAGTACCAAGTGCTACCTTCTGTAATAGGAGTGTAGAGTAAATGCTCCTGAAGGTGGCTGGTTATGAAGTTCCAGACAGCATATATGCGAGAATATAGATGGTATAGAAGAGGTTTCTCTTCTTTTATACTCTGCTCCCATTCCAGCAGCAGCCTAACTACATCCTTTTCTGTGACTTCTCCCGAACCTCTATAAAACTTTTGAACAATAGCCTTTACAGAATCAGCACGCACAGAGTCAAACTTAGAGGTAAAGCTCCTTTTAGGAAATGTATAGTTGGAGTAATAGAACCAGTAGTAGTTATCCCCATAGCTACTCAGAAGAAAATTTACCCTCCCCCATTCACTTTCCCCGATTCCTCGTAGGTAAAGTGTAGAGGAAAATGGATAAATAGATTTGTTTCTAATGAAGTTGCATGGTATCCAAAAAGCTTCAAAAGCTAAAAATGGTAGGAAAAGAATTAGAGACTTCTTATAAAAATCCCTTCTCTCTACTAAGAAAGCTCCAAAAGTGGGAAGATAGAATAAAATCGTGATAGGTCGAAACAGAAAAGCCAGTAGGAGAGAAAATGAGGAAATAAATAGATAAAAATTCGGGCGAAGCGAGCTTAGATACAGAAAAAAGGCATAGAAGATGATAAAGGAATGATACATGCCCTCAGAACCTAAAATGAATTCATAACGAACCACATAAGGGAAAAATGCATAGCTAATAGAACCAACGCATATCATCAGCTTTTTTCCAGTCAATCTCCCCACAAGCTCACCAAATAAAACCGATGCGGCAGCTCCTAAAATAACCTGAATCCATATCAGCATATCCCAAGCCTCAACACTGGAGGTGTAAAAAGAGCGAATAATAGAGTAGATAACGCCAAACCCTGGCAATCTATATTCACATAGATTCAGCAAGCAACAACTATTCCTAAAATTCCTCTGCTTGAGGCAATTAAGAGCTGATTTTATAGGTTCAACATAAGTATCAAAATCTGGATTAGCCCTTGCCCATCGTGCAGATCTCCCATCCACTGTGACTTTTACAGGCACAGCAGCCGTATCAAAAGCCTTGGTATGCATGCCATACTGCGTGCCTGTATAACCAGGCCAGATCTGCCCGCCCATTCCATAAAATAGGTCATTCGGAAGGAGCACTAAGTAGATAATCCTTGCCATTAGAGCTATTACAAATAGCAACAGATACGATTTCCTTCTATTTAGAAAGCTCCAAGACCTATAGAATACCTCTTTCATAATCGCAACATACGCCCGAATTTAAGCAGTTCAACCTTTTCAAGGAGAGCAGTATTACTCGTCGAAGAAACGGCTATGTGCCCTCCTTGGTTGGATTCAATAGGTAAAAAGCCCATACGCCTTCGCGGGTAAAAGGCAGAAGGGCTATTCGCAAGGTCTTCTTGGAGAGTGGTATTCATGACTCCGGCTAAGCTGTGATAGCGCACTAAACTGAACCACCTCTGCCCCTGAGGCTCGCATGATACACCCGATAGAACAGAGAGCAGCATCGTACCCATCAAAAAGAGAGGCAGCCGTTACGAGGCGAATGGGATAGCGAGATTTACGTAGCCGCGCTTCTGCTTTGCCGGCAAAACGGTGCCTCGTGGCATAGGACATAAGGCAAACATACACTCAATCCCCCTTTATAGCATCCTACTGATATCACGGGCATCATCCACTCCCCCTGCCTTATCAGTAGAAACGCCAACTCTTCCAAAAGTAGCTATATTCCCATAACGAGGTTACTATTTAAGGCGGCTTATACCCTACTACGAGCTAACGATGCACATAGACTTTTGCACCTTATGATATTTTATCAGGCTTTCTATGACCAACCCTGTCTGAAAATATAGTCATGATGGAATAATTAGAAAATGCAGCGTCATGCCATAAGTTTAGGCTACAAAATTTCAAGATAAGGAACCCAAATTACTTGCCACTTTGAATGATAGAGAAGATAAAAGCTGTTTTTTTTGCTCAGTCTCTATCCCATTGAACCTCTCCTATTAGAGCAAGCACAGCAGAGCCATCATCCTCATGAAAGGAACCCCATCAATCACTAACCAGGAACCTGCAAAGCCACCTCCTCGCAGCGAACGCACTCATCATAGGACGGACACATAATCACTTTAAATCAAATGTGGATCCTTGCAGCGATATTAAACGGGTAGATGGGTTACTGATAGTGCTCGCCATCTGGCTGAGCGCATGTCAGAAGAGAGAGTATGTTGAACCGCAAGCTTCAACATCCTCCCCTTCCTATGCTAACTCTATTACCCTTCCCTCAGAGCCTGGGACAAATTTCGTGCTTATCGCTCATGCTCATACACAGGGGGGGAAGCATGTAGATTTGTATGCAGACCAGGCTACTCTGAGAGAAGGCTACCACAAGTTTCGCGTAAAAGTTACTCTCCCTAATGGGCAGCCTTACGCAGGAACTGATGTGCGAATCCTGCCTATGATGTACATGGGGACACACAACCACTCCTGCCCTGTGGAACAAATCCAAGGAGGCCCTGATGCCAATGGCTTCTATGAGGGGGCTGCCTTCTTCATGATGCCCTCTATGGCAAATCAGCCATGGAAAATGCATGTAGCAGTCGGCTTAGACACCGCTGACATCACGATTCAAGTCAATCCTCATCCTGATGGATGGGTGCGCCGTGGCCGTCAGTTCGGGAATCCCCAGAATCCCCCTTACATCTACGGACTAACCCTCAATCAACGAACTGTAGGCACTCAGACCGCTCTTTTCCATGTGTACTATAGAGATCGCAGCCTCCCCGCTACGAACCCGAGTGCCTTTCCGCCAGCCGACAATCGCGTAAGCCAGTTAGAAATTGTAACCTATAATCCGAGCACGCAGCAAACCGTACCAGGGCCGCAAGATGCTACCCCTGTAAGTGGTAAGCCCGGGCATTATCAAGGTCAAGCGAACTTCCCTGCAAGTGGAACATGGCATATTATTGCCAAATTTAAAGACCCTTCCAATAACCTCATTGGCCAAGATACCTTTGTGGTGAATATCACCACCGTTACCAGCTTGAATACCCCTCGGCGATGAAGGGCAGGCGGGGGGCAGCCGCCTACGGCGGCTGCCCCTTTATTTCTTTATCATACTTTCACTGCGAACGCCAGCTGATTGTGTCTAAAAATCTCCTTCCGCAAAAGCTTAGGATATACTGCTTGGCTCATGAAAGACAGCTCTGCCTTCAACCGCTCCCAAAGAGGTAGATGTTCTTTCGGAAGGGAGAGTCCGAGCTGGAGCAGCTCTCCTAACATCATAAGGATTCTATAACTGGGAAGGCAATCAGGGATATGCGCAGGATTTCGCCAGCGATCCACCGCTTGCCCTGCCGCATCTAAGCGGCTTTTTGGCAGATAGAACCAGTCCTGAGGCGTCATCTGAACCCACTGGCGAGCTGGCTGAACTGTCTGAGCGATCCCTTGCCCATTCACATAAGTGCCAAAGCTCTCCAGATGAGTAGCCGCCGGCAGAACCCACTCCAGCCGCTCAAAGCCTTCAATGAGCTGATAAAGGTGAGCTACAACCGGCAGCGACTCAGGAAGGTGAGGAAGAAGCTCCTTCAAAGCTTGATCATCTTCTACCCAGTACAAGAGAGAGAATGCCCCTGAACGAAGAAGCTCCAGAAGCCCTTCTATCGTTACTTCTTGGTATCCCAGCGCCTGCGCACCCTTCCGATTGGGAGTGCGATCATCCTGACGAAGCAGATGGTCTCCCCATCCCACAGCCTCATGAGGAATATAGTACAAAGGAGCCTGAGGAGAGATTTTTGCGGCTACGGCTTTGAGCACATATAGCGTCTCTACTGAAGCATAGGCTGAGCCTACAAAGAGAACCTTTCCCCGATGCTGCTGAAGAAGCTGAGCAATAGCTGATAATCCCTCGTCCCAAGAGACAGGCACATCTCCTTTTTGGCGGATGCCCGAGGCGCGTCGCTCGTTGTACTTCTTATAATCCAACCGCCCCTCGTCACACAGCCAGAACTGATTGATTTCCATGTTTTTTCTGGGGGTGAAGCGCATGACAAGGTTATCTCGCACCCATACATAAGCATTGCAGCCGCGGGCGCACCCCGTGCAAATCGTAGGAGTGTAATTCATCTCCCAAGGGCGAGCTTTGAAGCGATGGTCCGCACTCGTAAGGGCACCTACTGGACAAATATCCACCGTGTTGAGCGAATATGGATCATCAAACGGCTGCCCATGGGCAGTAGCAGGATAGTTTTGATTGCCCCGCTGGACAATAGTAAGCTGATTGGTTTTAGAAACCTCCTGAGTGAATCGCACACAGCGGGTGCAGTTTATACAGCGCTCTGCATCTAAAATAACCCGCGGCCCTAACTGAATGCGCTTAGGCTTATGAACTTTTTCTTCTTCAAAACGAGAACCTTCCGGACCGTATTTGTAAGTCCAGATTTGAAGGATACATTCTCCCGCTTGATCACAGATTGGGCAATCCAAAGGATGATTGATGAGGATAAACTCTAAGACAGCCTCTTGAGTACGACGTACAACCTCGGAGGTTCTGTGGGTGCGCACATGAAGGTCTGGAACTAAATCTGTCGTACAAGACGGTGTAGGCTTGGGCCCCCAAGCTATCTTGAGGGAACCATCGGCTTCACGAAGGTATTCGCCGCTTTGACGATCCTTGATAGGAAGGCCTGTTTCCACGAGACACATGCGGCAGTTGGCGGGAATGCTCAGCCCCGGATGGTAGCAGAAATAGGGAATTTCAATCCCATTATCTATGCAGAACTGGAGGAGCTTACCCGGCTTTTCGTACTCATAGGGCCGCCCATCTATGTAGAGGGTAGGCATACGACAAACATAACGCTTCACGCAGTATCCGTCGTTCGGAGAAGATAGCGATACAGGCTGTAGTTTATCTCAAACCCTATCAGCAGGACTATGGAAAGCCAGTAGAACCACACCATCAGGGCTATTACGGCAGCGATACTTCCATAAAACCGACTAAAGTTTGCAACAGCGAGAAAGTACCAAGAGAGAAGTTTCAATGCAGCCCCTAAAAGGAAAGTCGCTACTACTGCGCCCGGTGAAAGGATATACGGCAAAGAGCGCCGAGGCATGCCTGCGCGGTACATGATTTCTATGGCACCGCTTACAGTGAAAAAGAGAATCAAGAACTTTCCTACTCCCAAAAGCAGCTCTATGCCGCGTCCCACTGGCGATTGAATAAGACTGGATAGCCATGAAGAGAGATGACGATCCTTGAGAAAAGAAAAAGTAAGACTGGCTGCTATCAAAAGCAGAAGGAAAAATACCAGCCCTAAAGCCCTCAACCACAGAACCCAGAAAGGAGGAGTAGGCATATCTTCATGAAAAAAAGCCCGAAGCATCGTAAGCATACCTTGCCAGAGGGAATAAACCGCCAAAAGCAGCGAAGAGGAAAGAAGCGTCCAATGTCTCCGGCTATACACCTCTTGGAAGACTACATCATGCACCAGCTCATACACAGGAGGCGGAAGAATCTCTCCCAGTTGTGCCTGCAAGAGAGCGTCAAATTTCTCAATAGGCAAATAGCTCAGCCATAAAAGCGCAAAGAGTAGGCCGGGAAAAAGTGCAAAAAAGAAGCTAAAAGCCATAGCACTTCCCCGCAGAGTGAAAGAGGGGTGAGTGATGTTCCGCCAGAAGATTATGGCGATGGCTCCAAGGCGAACTCGTGAAAATCCAGGGAGACGAAGTGCTGCAATCTTACTCAGTAGAGACCTGAGCCAGTGCTTCATAAAAGGCTTCAGGTGGGCGACACGGTCGCCAGGTAAATTTATTCGTAAAGACCAGTAGGACTTCCGCCTCTGCCAGGAGAAGGGAGTCGCGATAGATTTTGTGGCGAAAATGAAGGCGCGTACCCGGCGGCTCAGCTAACTGCGTCTCTATCCGCAGCTCGTCATCATACCGAGCCGGACGATGATAAGTAATGCTGAAATGCCGCACTGGCAAAAGAACTCCCATCTTCTCCTCCATCTCCGCATACGTCAGCCCCAAACGCCGAAGCCATTCTGTACGGGCTACCTCGCAATATACCGCATAATGGGCATAATACACTACCTGCATCTGGTCAGTCTCTGAATAGCGCACCCGCAACCGAACTTCGTGAGGAACCTGCCAGAAAGGCTTTTTTACCTCCGTTGAGCTAACCATCGGTTGAGAGCTTGATGATACAGGCGAGCCTTGCTAACGTGCTCAGGATAGGTTTTAGAAAAGTCATGATATCCTGAGCCATCAGGCCGCGCACAAAAGTACAAATACTCACTGGGCGTGTAGTTTAGTACAGCTTCTATACTTTCTATGGAAGGCGTGCCGATAGGACCTGGCGGCAACCCCTTTCGCTTATAGGTATTGAAGGGGGAATCTACTTCTAACATTCGATGGGTTACCCGCGTAGCCTCAAATTGGCCTGTAGCATATATAATCGTCGGGTCTGCCTGCAGCGGCATGCCCAGCCGCAAGCGATTCAAATACACCCCGGCGATTAAGGGTTTCTCACTGCTGCGATAAGTCTCGTACTCCACAATAGAAGCTAAAGTGATAACCTCCACTGGCGTCAATCCCAGAGCCTCTGCTTTTTTCCGTCGCTCCTCGCTCCAGAAGCGCTGGTAGTTTTCCCACATGCGCTGGATCAGTTTCTCAGGCGCTACTGTCCAATACAGCTCATAAACATCTGGCAGGAATATGGCTATCCAGGTGTATTGAGAAAAACCCAGCTTTTGCCATGGGTGGGTAGAGAACGCATGAGCCCATGTAGCAGAATCATGAGCCAGATGGGCCCCCAAGAACTGCGCCAGATGAGCCGGGCTGCGCTGCGGACGCAAATAAAGCCGCACCGGAGACTGATGCCCGCCCCAGAGCTTGCGCCATGCTGACAGAGCTGTCTCCCGCGGCGATAGCTCATATCGCCCAGCCGAAAGCTCCCCCCACCGAATCAACCAATGCCATACGGTGTATGCAGGAAAAAGTCGCGCCACCTCCCTTTGGAGAGAATCCCGACCAGAAATATCTAAGGGAATATGCAGGATCAGCGGCTCTTTCAGCCGAAGAGGAGCCAAGACCTGCACCCCCCCTAAAAAAATCATACTTACCAGCCCCACCCCTAAAATCAGCCGAAAGCGACGGCTCTGAAGCGGAGAAATTAGGAGCTTATGAAAGCGTTTAGGGCGACGACGAGCCATCAGCCGAGGATAATAGACGCTCTATTTGATGCTTTTCTCTCAGAAATGCAGCAGGGAGCGGAGCAAAAAGAGGTATCCCCTCCCTTCGCAAAATGAGATCCGCCATCTCAGCCGGCGTAAGCTCCTCCACCCTTTTGTGATATCGGCGCTGAGCCGCTGCCTTTATCCCATATACACCTTTATCATACGGAATAGCATTCAGGTAAAAGAGAATGAGCCGCTCCTCACTCCACAAGGCGCTCAATAAAGAGCCTATCAGCGAACTGCCCCATTTTGGCGAGTTTGGGGGATAGAAAAGCTGCTCTGCCACTTGCTGACTGAAAGGCATGCGCTGCCGAAGACTTCGTCTATGAATAAGGTGTGTCATAGTCTTCAAGAGCGCTTGCGGTACCTCTTCTGCGCTCACCCAGCCCCACTGCGGCGCTTGACCTGAAAAGTATCCGAAAATCACCCCCATCGGTGGGAAAGGTATCCACTTGAGCAGCCAAAGAAAACCCACTACAGCAATAATAAATAGCACCACCAGTCCTACAATCTCTCGCACAATCCACCGCAGGGGAGTGCCCAACATCCTCAGCCGAGTTGCATTTGCTCCATCCGCTGGCGATAGAAAGTGTTGATAGTATCTACCACTTCCTGAGGGGTATCTACAAGAGCAAAAAGAAACATGTCTTCAGGTGAAATGTAATGCCACTTCTCCAGCACAGTATTTCGCAGCCACTCCACTAACCCTTGCCAGTAATCACTGCCTACCATGACCACGGGAAAGCGCTCTATTTTTCGCGTTTGAATAAGCGTAAGAGCCTCAAAAAGCTCATCCATCGTACCAAACCCCCCAGGCAAGACGACGAAAGCCTGAGCATACTTCACAAACATCACCTTGCGAACGAAAAAGTAATCAAAATGAATGAGGAGGTTCTCATCCACATAAGGGTTGGGATGCTGCTCAAAAGGAAGCACGATATTCAGTCCGACGGAATAGCCGCCGAGGAGCTTGGCGCCTTTGTTACTTGCTTCCATGATTCCCGGTCCGCCGCCCGTGATAATCCCATATCCGTTTTCTACGAGAGCCTTGGCGACTTCTACTGCAAGTTCATAATGAGGACTCCCGGGCTCACTGCGTGCAGAGCCAAAAATAGACACGCAAGGACCAATGCGCGAAAGCGTCTCAAATCCTTCTACAAACTCTGCCATGATGCGGAAAATCTGCCAGGTGTCCATCGCGCGCTTCTCCCGAATGTCTCGGGTCTTGTTAAAGAGGTTCTTAGGTAAGCCGTTAGTTGGTGGCATCATAGATATTAGCAAAGTTAGGGGTTCGGTATAAAGGTAGCAGCTCGGCGGCGCCAGTCAAATGCATCCTGCCAGAAACGGGATAAAATCTCCCCCAGCTTTTCAGACTCCCCTTCAATAGCCCTGCACACCGCTTGGCTATCCAGAGGAAGATTTCGGCGATAAATGAATCTGCGAATGTGCTCCAGCATCCCTTCCGGCGTTGCAAAAAGGAGGAGAAGCCGCTTCCGCTCTAAATCCTGTATAAAAGCATCCCAACTAACAGGGCTCCAACCCCGATATGGACGAAGCGTCTCCGCCCTAAACCTCTCTTCAAAAGCCTCCAGCGGTTCTGAACTAAACTTTTCCCAGAGCTGACCTAAAACCACATCTAACCATAAATCCACGATGAGCCCTGCATACCGAGAAGCTACGGGACGCATAAGCTGACGAGCCTGCAGAAAAGCAGGATGCCTGTCAGTCTGCCAATCTACCCACCTGTGAAACTGTATGCCCCTCTGCACCTCTAAAGGGAGCATCTGAAACTTAGCCCCCCTTATCCCGTCAGCGATAAAGGCTCCAAACTGAAATCCTCCCGTCTCCTCTGCTAAGAAAATGTGTCCCAAATGATGCACCTCTCTAATATACAAACAAAAGCCCTCCTACCCAGAAAGGCTTCGTATTTTCGCCTGCCATGTCTTTTGCCTCCATAGACCGCAAATGGCAAGCTCGCTGGGAAGCCCTCGGGGCTTACGAAGTCTCAGAAGACAGCAGTAAGCCTAAGTACTATGTATTGGACATGTTTCCCTATCCCTCTGGGGCAGGGCTTCATGTAGGGCATCCTCTGGGCTATATTGCTACTGACATCGTGGCTCGCTATAAGCGCCATCAGGGCTTTGCTGTTTTGCATCCCATGGGATTTGATTCTTTTGGGCTGCCAGCAGAGCAGTACGCCCTGCGCACAGGGATTCACCCAGCGATTACCACCGAGAAAAATATCCAGCGTTATACGGAGCAGCTCAAGCGCATCGGACTGGGCTATCCTTGGTCGCGCGCTGTCCGAACCAGCGACCCTCAGTACTACAAATGGACGCAGTGGATTTTTCTCCAGCTTTTCTCTCACTGGTATGATAAAAAAGCTCAGCGAGCTCGCCCTATCCCTGAACTCATTGCCATCTTTGAGCGAGAGGGCAACCTCACGATAGAAGCTGCGACCGATTATGAAGGGCGCTTCACAGCTGAAGAATGGCTCCGCTTAAGCGAGCCTGAAAAACAAAAAATCCTCATGCACTACCGGCTCGCCTACACCCAAGAAGCTATGGTAAATTGGTGTCCAGCTTTAGGCACCGTCCTTGCAAATGAAGAAGTCAAAGACGGACTTTCTGAGCGAGGCGGGCACCCCGTGTATAGAATTTCTCTGCGGCAGTGGTTTCTTCGCATCACAGCCTACGCTGACAGGCTACTGGAACATTTGGAAGAGTTAGATTGGAGCCCTGCTATCAAAGAGCAGCAGCGCCACTGGATAGGCCGCTCCGAGGGAGCTTACATTGATTTCATAGCAGAGACAGCTGGGGGAGAAAAAATACCAGTGAGAGTATTTTCAACCCGCCCAGATACGCTATGGGGAGTAACCTTTTTAGTCTTAGCCCCCGAACACCCTTTGATAGAGAAGCTAACGCACCCTGATTTTCAGCAAGAAGTGGAGAAATACTGCACTTGGGCAAAAAACCGCTTAGAGCGGGACCGCCTTGTTGGAGGAGCAACCCCAACTGGGGCTTTTCTGGGCACTTACGCTATCCATCCTTATTCTGGCGAGAAAATTCCCATTTACACCAGCGATTATGTGCTTATGGGCTACGGCACAGGAGCGATTATGGGGGTGCCAGCCCACGACAGTCGGGATTGGGCTTTTGCTAAGTATTTTGGGCTGCCGATTCGGTCTATCATTGAGGGGGTAGATGTAGAAAAAGGGGCCTACGAAGCGAAAGAGGGGCGCTTGATTGATTCGGGCTTTCTCACGGGGCTGTCGGTGGAAGAGGCGATTCAGGTGATTCGGCAGCGGCTGGCAGAAGACGGAAAAGGTGCTCCTGCAGTTCAGTATCGCCTGCGAGATGCAGTTTTTTCTCGTCAGCGCTACTGGGGGGAGCCCTTTCCCATCGTATGGCGAGAGGGCATACCTTACCCTGTAGAAACCCTTCCTGTAGAACTGCCGCCCGTAGAAAAGTACGAACCCACCGGAGAGGCACGCTCCCCTTTAGCCAGGGTAAAAGAATGGGTGCATTCCCCTGAGGGTGAGCGGGAAACTGACACTATGCCCGGCTGGGCAGGCTCCAGCTGGTACTTTCTGCGCTACTGCGACCCTCATAACTCAGAAAAGCTCGCCGACCCAGAACGGCTGCGATACTGGATGCCCGTAGACCTGTATGTCGGCGGTGCAGAACATGCCGTCGGACATTTGCTCTATGCTCGGTTCTGGACCCATTTTCTCCACGATATCGGGATAAGCCCCGTAAAAGAACCTTTCAAAAAGCTCGTCAATCAAGGGATGATTTTAGGGCGCTCCATCGTCATCTACCGCCGAAAAGATGCGCCCGTTTTTACCTCAGCCGACCTTATTCAAGACAAAAGTGCCTACATTCCAGTGCGAGTGGAGCTCTCCCTCACCGATGACACCCGAGTAGATGTAGAAGGATTCAAACGCTGGATGCCCGAGTATAAAGACGATGTATTTGAGCTAAATGCTGCGGGGGAATTTCATGGAGAGCCGCTGGTGGAAAAAATGTCTAAGTCCTTTCACAATGTTATCACGCCTGATGAGCTGTGTGAAAAGTACGGGGCTGATGCTTTTCGCTTGTATGAGATGTTTCTTGGCCCCCTAACTCAAACTAAGCCATGGGACCCTCGGGGCATTCAAGGCACTTATCAGTTTTTGCGCAGGCTCTGGCGCTTCCTCACAGGCGACGATGCAGTAGAGGGAACCAGCATCACGCTTACCGAAGAACAACCTACTAAAGAGGAGCTCCGAATCCTCCACCTCACAATAAAGCGTGTAACCGAGGACATAGAACGGCTTAGCCTCAACACTTGCGTCTCTCACTTCATGATATTTCTCAATGAAATGCAGCGCTTGAACTGCCGAAAGCGATCTATTTGGCTTCCTGCCCTTGTGCTTATGGAGCCTTTTGCTCCACATGTTACTCATGAGCTATGGGAAAGAGCTGGCGAGACTACTCCTCTCTGGGAAGCCCCTTGGCCCACTTGGAATGAAGAATACCTCGCTCAAGAAGCGATTGAATACCCCGTTACAGTAAATGGCAAGCTCCGCTTTCACCTGCAGGTTCCAGTAGATTGGACTGTGCAGGAGATAGAAGCCCGAGTCCGTGGAGATGAAAGGCTCTCTCGCTACACCGATGGAAAGGAGGTACGCAAAGTGATCATCGTTCCAGGGAAGATTATCAATGTAGTCGTTTCATGAGGCTGGTATTTTTGGGGAATGGGGAGTTTGGGGTGCCCACCCTTCAGCGGCTGGTAGCCTCTCCTCATAAGGTGATGGCGGTGATTACTAACCCGGACAAGCCCGCTGGACGAGGGCATCAGCTTCGTCCCACACCTATCAAAGAAGCCGCTCAACGCTTAGAACTGCCTATATGGGAGGTAGATTCACTGAAAGACCCTACCCTGCCTGCCCGACTGAAAGAACTCAACGCCCATGCTTTCATCGTAGTGGCTTATCGCATTCTACCTCGCCAGATATGGGAGATTCCGCCTTTTGGCGCGCTCAACATTCATCCGTCTCTGCTGCCAGCTTATCGGGGTCCTGCACCCCTGGCTTGGACTATCATGGCGGGGGAAAAGACGACTGGCATCACTATATTCCGCATTCGGGAAGGCATAGATACGGGAGAAATCATTCTTCAGCGGTCCTATCCTTTGCCAGAGAGCTGGGATGCAGGGGAGCTTTCTCGCTTCGCAGCACAGATGGGCGCAGAGCTTCTCATAGAAGCCCTGGAAGGGTTAGCTTTAGGGACCTTGCAACCTTTCCCCCAACCTGAGGTGCCCGATGCTCCCTACGCCCCCAAACTTACTGCCGAAAATACCCGCATTCAGTGGGACAGGCCTGCAGAAGAGGTGTATAACTTTATCCGTGCGCTTTCCCCCTCCCCTCGTGCATGGACTTTATTCCAGACCAAGCGCATACAGATTCTCAAAGCGCAGAAGCTCCCTCCCCGACGAATGACTCACCCTCCCGGTACAGTCTGGCGAGAGGAGGGCACGACCGTCGTCGCCTGTAGAGATGCTCCCCTTCGGCTTCTCTCCCTCCAAGTTGAGGGCAAAAAGCCTATCTCAGGAGAGGAGTTTGCCCAAGGATATGTCCAAAATCAGTATCTTTACTTTACATGACTACTGCTCACGAGCTGGCTCTAACTTTACAGCGGCTTGGGTATCTTTTGAGAGAAATGGAGTGGAATCAAGCCAGTAAAAGCGGCATTTCTCCCCTCCAACGCCAAATACTCTCTTTTATTCGCGCATTTCCCACACGGGCTCGCGCAAGCTACCTTACACGGTATCTCGGACTCAAAAAGCCTACGATTAGCCTTGCCCTCAAGCAGTTAGAACAAAAAGGACTCATTCGCCGGCAAGTGGACCCAAGCAACCGCCGCAGCTATATCATTCACCTTACTCCAGCAGGGGAAAAGCTAAGCGACTGGCTTGAGCTGGGCACTTTAGAGCAGTGGCTGGCAGAAATGCCCCCCGAGACTCAAGAGAATCTCAAAAGCAGTCTGTACGCCCTAATGTCTCATCTCACCCGCCACCAAGCAGCAGCAGAAATCTACTTATGCGACACCTGCAGGTGGTTTATCTCCTCCTCTCACTATTGTGAGGCTCAAGGAAAGTACCTTGAGCCGAAAGACATGCGATTAATCTGTCCGACACACTCCCTTCTAAACAACCCTTAGGGCAAGGAGCTCAGCGATTTCACCCCTTTACGAGACGAAGCTCTTTCTTCTCTGAGCCCTCCAGACGAAAATCTAAAGGGAAAGCCTTGTTTTAGTGAGCCCTTTGTGAGCTTCCAGTACATTTCGTAAGGTAATGAGCAGCTCGTCCAGTCCCTCATGCGTAGCACCAGACACAAAGAGCTGGGGAACTTTTTCTTCCTGTATGAGGTAAGCGTGTCGCTTCTCAGGAGGGATTAGGTCGCATTTTGTGAAAGCGATGAGATAGGGCTTTTCTACAAGGGCTGGATGGTAAGTTTGGAGCTCTTTGCGGAGGGAAAAAAAGAGGGCTTTGGGATCAGGATGGTCTAAAGGGAGCGTAAAAAGCAAAATCGCTCCTCTTTCCACATGTCGGAGGAAGCGATAGCCGAGCCCTTTACCTTCTGAAGCTCCCTCTATAAGCCCTGGCAAGTCAGCGATGACGAAGCTGCGCCGTCGCTCATCTTGAACCACCCCCAACTGGGGCACTAAGGTCGTAAAAGGATAAGGAGCAATCTTAGGACGAGCCCGCGTAAGTACGCTGAGCAGGGTGGATTTTCCGGCGTTTGGAGGACCAACCAGGCATACATCTGCTAAGAGTTTGAGTTCTAAGCGTACATTCCGCTTCTCCCCCGGCTGACCCGGCTCTGCAAAATCAGGAGCCCGAAGGGTAGGAGAACGGAAGGCGTGATTCCCGCGCCCCCCCTTTCCCCCGCGAGCTAAAAGCACCCTTTCCCCTGCCTTTGTTACCTCGCCAAGAAACTCCCCTGTGTCTGCATCCCACGCTGTAGTCCCTAAAGGCACTCGTATAATCAGGTCCTCACCTGAAGCTCCTTTTTGACACCGAGCTCCGCCATCCTCTCCCGAAGCCGCCCGTAAAATCCGCCGGTACTTAACGTCTAAGAGTGTCCATTTGTGAGGGTCCCCTTCCATCCATACGCTACCTCCATCACCCCCATCCCCTCCATCTGGTCCCCCCCGAGGAACAAACTTCTCCCGCCGCCAATGCACTATGCCCGCTCCCCCATCCCCCGCTTCCACCCGAATCTTCACATAATCAATAAAATCGCTCTCACTCTGCATCCTATACCCCCAAAAAATGACTGCGCACCTTCTGGCGAAAATCCTTTTCTAAAGCCTCCAGCTCCTGCGGAGAGGAAGGAGAAGTAAGCGTCTCAGGCTGAACCAAGCTCCACTCTAGCCAACGGAAAATATCTAAGAACCCAATCCGCCCTTCCAGAAAAGCCTCAACGGCGACTTCATCAGCGGCATTGAGAAGCGCTGGGGCTGCCCCACCCCTACGAAGGGCTTCCCGGGCATATCCCAGCGTAGGAAAAGTCTCCTCATCTACAGGCTCAAAAGACAGCGTGTGCCCATTCAAAAATGGCTGCCAGCGCCCTTCCGAAAATGCCAGCCGGCGCGGATACGAAAGCGCATACAAAATCGGAAGCCGCATATCTGGCGAACTCAACTGCGCCTTCATAGCCCCATCCCGAAAAAGAACCATAGAATGCACAATACATTGGGGATGCACCCACACCTCTATCTGCTCCGCCGACAGACCGAAAAGCCAGTGGGCTTCAATTAGTTCTAACGCTTTGTTCATCAGCGTCGCTGAATCCACCGTAATCCGGGCGCCCATCCGCCACACAGGATGAGCTAATGCTTGAGCCGGCGTAATCTCCGCCAGCTCTCCTGCTTTTTTCCCCCGAAAAGGACCGCCTGAAGCTGTGAGAATCAATTTTTCTATGCTTTCAGGGGGTTCCCCTATCAGACATTGAAAGAGCGCACTATGCTCACTATCTACCGGAATGATCCGGTTTCGAAAGGGTTCCAGCCACTTTCCCCCAAAAACTAAACTTTCCTTATTCGCCAGAGCCAGCTGAGCTGCAGGATTCTGAAGGGCATACCAGCTTGCCCAGAAGCCTGCTGACCCGACAATCCCATTGACAACAATATCAATCCGCTCTGTGGCAAGCTTTTCATAAAGAGCAGACTGATCTATGAGGGGAAGGTGTGGGTAAGTCGTGCGCGCTGAATGCAATCCTTCTTCATCGGTTACGGCAATCCACTCTGGGTGAAGCCGCTCTATCCACGGATAGACTTTCTCCAGCTGCCGATGGACTGAAACCCCCACTAAGCGATACTCTTGAGAAAAGGTAGAAAGAAGCGACAAAGTCTGCTGCCCGATACTTCCACTCCCCCCTAATACGACAACGCGTCGCAAGTGGGGCGTGATGGATTCGAACCACCGACCTCCTGCGTGTGAAGCAGGCGCTCTCAACCCCTGAGCTAACGCCCCGACTTCATAGCAAAGGTAGCACTCTTCCAAGAATAAGCCGCTTCCACATACGCATGACTCTGCCCTGGAATCCAGCGAATACTCTGAGATACCGCCGGCTGATCTGCCCAGATATAGTCTATCCGCAGGAGCCGTCGCCAAGTAGGACCTTTGCCCCATTGCGCTGCCTCGTGACTGTCATAAAGCCGACCCCTCAACATGCGATACACAGGATGAAATGGCAGAGCATTGAAGTCGCCACATACCCAGCGGTAATTGACTTTTTTCCTCAGAATAGCTTCTAACTTCTCATAAAACCTTGCATGTTCGCTCCACACTTGACTGAGCCAGTCCCAGTTCCATGATTTTTCCCGTCCAAGTCGGTAAGAAGGAAAATGGACATTGATAATTTGGGCTTTCTCCCCCCAGGGAAGCTGCACCCATACTTCATACAAACCGTTGGTAGTGCCTGAAAGAAGGACGTGGGTATGCACCTTTTCCAGAGGAAAATCGCTCAGCACAAGCATACCCATTTGCATTTTTGCATCTAAGAAGGCGTAATGTTTATAGCCCAGTCGTAGAGCAAAGTCCTTCGCTGAATAATCCCCCAAATATACCTCTTGCAAGCACAATATATGGGGATGCCACCGGCTCAAACTATCCGCCAGCTTCTCTATCCGGGCTCGCTGATAATGGGCTGCATCCATGTTGAAAGTACCCACGCGCACTCCCGCTAAGCAGGGGGAAGCAGAAGGGAAAAGGCTCCAAACTAAATGCACGCTTCCCCCCCAAACTAACAATTCTATTCCCCAAATCCACCGATACGCTCTATCGTAGAGAAGTCCTAAGAGAAAAAATCCCCCCCCTACATATGTCCAAATAACTGCCACTACGAAGGGAATCCCCCAACTCCATGGCGGAACGAACCACGAAAGCCCCCACAGCAAGGTGAGGAGCAGCCCAGCAGCTCGCCAGATATACACCTCCTACAACTTTTCTGCTGCCCGCCTGAGAATCTCGCGCTCGCGCCGCGTAAGGCTCTTTATACCCTTCTGGTGAATCTTGTCTAAAATTCGGTCCACATCGGCCGCAGTAACCTCTCTCTCTCGGAAGAGAGACGAGAAGGAAACAAAGTTTTCAGGAGCCCAGCCCTGACTTAGCAGATATCCTAGGAGCAGCCCCATAGCTGCGCCTGAGAGGTGCGCAACCGCCGCCGCCTCATTTCCCCCTAAGGTGAGCAGAAGGTCTAAAAGCACCCAAGCAAAAGCAAGCCACCTAAGCGCAATAGGTCCAATAATTAACAAAAACACTCGGAAGTTTGGCATGAGGGCAACTGTAGCAAAAAACACGCCATTCACGGCAGCTGATGCACCCAACGCATAACCATTGTACCCAGAATGACTCCACGCATATCCCAGAAATCCCAAAATCCCTCCTAATCCCCCCCAAGCATAGGCCCAAAAGAGACGCTTCGGCGGTTGGGTCGTCAGAAAAAGCTGCCCCATCCAATACAGCCAGAGCATGTTCATGAGAATATGCCAGAATCCCCGCCAATCATGTATAAACATATGAGTCAGAAGGCTCCACGGCTGGCGCAGAAGCTCAGTAGGCGAGCCGGGCAAAGCTAACTTTCTGTAAAAGTGTTCAAACACCGCCAGATGCCCTGTAAGATAGAATCCCACTGCTGTGAGCACGGATAAGACATATACTGCCACATTCACCCCAATCAGCCAGGAAAGAGGCGTGGCACCAGCGAAAAATCGCCTTCCGAGCTCTACCATATTTTCTCACAAAGATAAATGAAGTCACAGAAGTCCTACAAGCCTGTATCTTCGCTATGCATGCAGCCAGAGACGCATAGGCTCACCCACAGCATCTATGGACGGCAAAGCTCGTGGGAAGAGGCGGCACTCGCCCTCATCGCCGTGCCGTGGGAAGGGGGGGTCTCTTTCCGTCGCGGCACAGCCCAAGCACCTGAGCTCATTCGCCAAGTTTCCGCTCAGATAGACTACTACCGCTCCGAATGCCCCCTGATAGAAGAAATAGGAATTGCATGGATAGAACCTTCCCGCCCCTTCTCTGAGGGCAGCTCTAAAGATTCCATTTATGAGACAGAAGTTCTCCCATACGTGCGCCTCCATGTAGAAGCAGCCCTTAGAGCCCAAAAAAGGTTCGGAATCATTGGAGGCGACCACAGCGTACCTTTGGGAGCTCACTATGCACTCGCTACGGAAAAGCCTTACGGGGTTCTCCATATTGATGCGCATGCAGACCTTCGCTCTTCTTACGAAGGAATGAGCTTCTCCCATGCCACGATTTTGTACCATATTAGTCAGCTAAAGCATGTAGAAAGAATCGTAGCTGTAGGCGTGAGAGACTGGGCGAGGGAAGAAGCTGAATATGCTCGTTCGTTATATCCGCGGCTTGCTGTGTATGAGATGCGCCGATTGGCTCATGGATATCTCAGAGGGCGTCCTTTCACTGAAACCGTGAGCGAAATCGTAAGCCTCCTGCCACCGCGTGTCTATGTGAGCATAGACGTAGATGCTCTGGAAGTGGGCTACACTCCTCATACAGGGACGCCGGTGCCAGGGGGATTACGGTATGAGGAGCTCTTCTTCCTTTTAGAAGCTGTGCCTCGCTCTGGCAGAACTATTATAGGGTTTGATGTATGCGAAACGGGCGGGGCGGAACTGGATGCAGTTGTTGCAGCTCATCTGATTTACAGGTTATGTGCGATTGCATTATGCGGTACCGACTCTGGCGCATAGGGACCCTGCTTCCCCTACTGGCTTGCGCCCAATGGGAAGGCACCCAAATTTTCTATAACCGCCGCTCCTATACCCGGGCAGACACTCTTCTTGGTAGCTTGTCTCCCTATCGGAGCTGCTACGATGTTACTCATTACCGCCTCCATGTCTCTATAAACCCCTCCAGCCAAAGCCTGCGCGGAGAGGTTACCTGTACTTTTCGGTGGCTTGGCGGGAGTGATACTATTCAGATAGATTTGGAGCCCCATTTGCACCTTAGTCAGGTGGAGATAGACGGAAGTAAAGCCTCTTTTATACGCATAAAGGGCACGCGAGCGGTCTGGATTTCTCTCCCTCCTGCTGCGCGAAGCTGGGAGAAAGGAAGCCTTCACCGCTGGACCGCGCGATACAGTGGTAAGCCGCGACGAGCTCCTCGTCCTCCTTGGGATGGAGGAATAGTTTGGGAGAAGACCCCTGATGGAAGCCCTTGGATAGGGGTAGCGTGTCAAGGCTTAGGCGCAAGCCTGTGGTGGCCCCTCAAAGACCACCTCTCAGACGAACCTGACAGTGCTACTATGACTTTTTGCGTACCTGCCCCCCTCCGAGTAATCTCTAACGGTCGCCTCCTCCAGATTACCCCCAAAGGCACAGACACTTGCTTCACCTATCAAGTTTCCTACCCCATCAATACCTACAACATCACCTTCTATGCTGCTCCTGGCTACACTACCCATACAGACACATTTTTCAGCACAAACGGAACGCCCATACCTCTCCGTTTTTCTGTCCTGCCTCAAAATGCCAACAAAATTCCCTATCTGCGGGAGCAGGCTATCAAAGTTCTACGGGCATTTGAACATTATTTTGGACCTTTTCCTGTGCCGAGAGACGGCTATGGTCTCGTAGAATCGCCTTACTACGGAATGGAGCACCAGAGCGCCATCGCCTATGGCAACCGCTTCCAAAAAGATCCGCTATGGGGATTTGATTACATCATTCTTCACGAAACAGGGCATGAATGGTGGGGCAATCATGTTAGCGCCGCTGATAACGCAGACCTATGGATTCAAGAAGGCTTTTGTACCTATGGAGAAGCTCTATTTCTGGAGTATTACCACGGCTACCAGGAAGCTCTCCAGTACCTTCTACTGCAGCGCCTTTACATTCAAAACCGCCAGACAATTCAAGCTCCTTACGGTGTGAATGCTGACCAGACTTACAATACCGACATTTATTACAAGACGGCATGGGTTCTCCATACTCTGCGCAGTCGGGTCAATAATGACTCTCTGTGGTTCAGCTGCTTGCGAGCTATTCAGGACAGCTTTTCGTTCAAAGCCATTTCCGCCGCTGAGCTCATCGCCTTTATGAGCCGTAGATTGGGGGAGGACTTGACTCCTTTTTTTCGGGCGTACCTGTATTACCTGCGTCCGCCTGTAGTGCAGTACAAGGTAGTGAAGGAAGGGGAAAATAGTTTTTTGGAGGCCCATTGGCTCTCTGAGGAAAAAAGTTTTGAAGGGCCGATGGAGTTTTTAGTAGGGGAGCAGCGATTGAGGTTTTATCTCAAGCCGGAGATTCAGCGGTTTCCTCTACCCAAGGGCACGGAAATAGTCATGCCTGATAGGAATCGGTTTTTAGTGATAGCTTCTCCCCTTCCATGAGAGACTATTGGGAGGCGATGGCTATCACGCCGTGGCAAGTGGAAGACTTAGACCGCTGGACAGAAGGAGCCGTCAAAAAAGGGGCGACAGCGGTTGTTCTGAGACTTTCTCATCCGCCGACGCTGGAAGAGTTGTGGAAGTGGGCAGAGCGCTGGGAAGGGCTGCCTTGGCTTGTTCATGCACGATGGGCCTCTCAACAGCTGGGGTATGGCATGCACTTTCCAGCTCCCCCTACTTCGCCGGGTCCGAAGATAGCCCCCTCTTACCTCTACGGCCAATCCTGCCACACCCCAGAAGAAGTAGCCCTTGCAGCAGAATGGGCATCCTATGTGTGGATAGGGAGCTTTTTTCCTACCCCTTCTCACCCAGAGCGACCTAACCTTCTATCCCTTGAGACCCTGAAAGACTTGCGCCGCACCTACCCTACCCTACCGCTTGTAGCTGTGGGCGGAATTGATTCAGAAGAAAAGATTGGATTAGTCAAGGAAGCAGGCGCATGGGGATTCGCAGGAATCCGATACTTCATGAGCGGGTGAGGAGGGAGATAGCTCCAGACGCTGGGGGTGGAAAGAGGGGGTTACTTAGATAAGTAAATTTAGGTGGTGGTGTGGGGGGGGGGGGCGGGGGGGCGGCACACAGGAGAGGGTGCGCGGAACGGCGTGCTGCAGCGTGGGGTGAGGTGGGAGTCGTGTGGGGGGTTGCAGGGTTTGGGTGGCGTTGGATGAGCCCGGTGCCGGCTTGGGGGCGGCGCGGCGCGGGCGGCGTGCCAGTGCGCCTGCCGCTGTTGCTTCAGTGGATAGCAGCGCACGGGCTGGCCCCGCGCTGGGGTCGCCCGCTCATGGGATGAGCGTTGCCGGCGTGGGGAAAGCTTGGGGGCCCCAGCGCGGGGCCAAGCC
>JANXDD010000025.1 GCA_025059915.1 Bacteroidia bacterium
TTCGGCGGCACGACCTCCTGGCCCATCTGGTCTATGAGGCCTGCCTTATTGCCCACCCAAACCGCAAATAACCCCTTGAAATTCCGCCAAGCATAAGCTACAAATACAAAATCATACTTAGGGGGTACGACTTCTCGACCCATCTGATCTATAAAGCCCCACCTTTCGCCTATTCTCACCGCAGTGACTCTCTCTAAGAAGGGGAGTACCTCATCATACTTTAGAGCAATCACGATTTTTTTCTCAGGCGTACAGAAGCCCCACTTATCGCCTTTTCGATAGGGGATAAGAGGGGGAGGGGCAGGAAGATGCCCCTGAAGCGGTTTCTGCGGCTGTTCTTCTATGGTGGTTATCTCATTAGACATAGGCTATTGAGTTTCCTATAAAGGAAAACAAATCCCCTCCTCTCTTGACAGCACTTGGTATGAGTCACGCACATGTACTCCTCTCTTCTAAGTCTAAGGCTATCCGAGCGGCTTCTTGGGGAGAGAGGCCCCATACAGCTAAATCTATATCCGAGTAGGGCTTCGCTGTGCCAGCCGCCCATGAGCCGAAAAGCACTACCCGCTCTACCTTAGGATGCTGGGCAAAAATTCGCCGAAGCTCATCCAGAAGGGCTTCCGGGAGCCTCATGCGCAAGCTGTCTTTGCAGCTGGCGAAAGAGGGGCAAGGCTTTTTGCCGAATCATTTCTACCGCTTCTTCTAAGAGAGCTTTTTCGTACAAATGGGCTAGACGGTTGCGCAGCGCCAGAAGCTGAAGCCATGCCTCCACATCTTGCAAAAGCCCTGCTTGCCCTGCTGTAATCAGTACTTGCCGCGGTGAGCCTAAGGGAAAAGCATAGCCGGCAAACTCTAGATAATCCTTGACTACCTTCCACGCCAGCTCTAAGGTGAATTCAAAACGATGACAAAGTCCTTCTTTCTCTAACTCAGAAATGAGCGGAGAAAGCGCCGCTTCTTGGAGACGGGACAGCGCCTGGGTAAAGGCATAGAAGCGATAGAGCCAGCGGGACATAAGGCAAAGGTAGGAGGACCCTTACTCCGTACCTCTGCAAAAGGGGATAGAGCATACATGGAGGAAACCTATATGCTGTATGTCTTTTTGCACTTGCATTTTCAAGAAGTGCTGTATATTTGCGGAAAGCCAAATCGTATGAGGTACGCAGTTTTATCACTTCTCACTCTCACCCTTTGGGTGAATGTAGGTAGCTTGGGAGTATTCACGGCATCGGCACAAACTCTCCCATCTCAGAGGGTCCCTGTACAAGAGGCGCAAGTTGTTACTTACTCTCCTACTTCGCCTAAAAAGCTGACCTGGTGGCAAAAGACCAAGCTTTTTTTTAGGACGGTTTTCAATCGGCTTTTGGGAAGTAGCGATGACACCCTCATCACGGTGCTAGGGATTTTATTGGCCATTCTCGTTACGCCCTTTGCGATTTTGGTGGTAGGGCTAATGAGAAAGAGGGATGATTGGCTCCTTCATTTTATCCTAAATCTACTCCTGATCGCTATTGCATGGACGCTCTACTTTGTCACCTGTGGGCTGGGGTTGTGGATAACGCTTGCCCTTTTGCTTATAGCCTTTGTTCACGCCATATGGTATGTAGTCACTAAAAAGTGAGATTTGCTCTTTTTCTGACGGAGTTACTTACACGGGCAGCCCTCATGATCCTTCTGCCCGTAGCATGGGGGCTGCCCGCTTCTTATTTTGATGAGGGGGAAAGTATCTGTTACTGGAAAACCCATTATGGCATAGAGTGCCCAGGGTGCGGTCTTACCCGTGGTACTCACCATACCCTTCATGGCGAATGGGAAGTGGGACTTGAGTTCAATCCCCTCTCTCTGCCTCTGAGTGTCGGGCTTTTAGTGATTTGGCTACTCAACTTTTGGGGATTTTACAAAATGCTGCGCTACACTAAAGGCTTTCAAACCCCAACCCAGCAGCTTCTGATTTCTTGGCTGCAAAGATTAGAAATTTTATCAAAGTAAGAGTTCCACTTCTGCTCCACTCTTAAAGTGCTACCTTCGCTGCAGTGGAAGTCAAATGGGCAGAAGGGCAGGTTTGGATTCAGACAGACTTTTACGAGGGGCCGCATGATATTTTGCTTGCTTTCGCCCAGCGTGCTCAAATAAAGTGGGAGGATTTATCCTTAGAAGAGCTTTTCTCTGCTATGGTGTCTATTTTGCCCTCTATTCCATTAGAGGAAAGGGTTGAGCTCATTCTTTTTTTGTCTCACCTTTTGCGGCTGAAAGCACTCTCTCTCCTTCCGTTAGCTCCTTCGGCAGAAGAGTCTGGCGAAGAAAGCCACTCTCAAGGTCAAGCAGCGGGTTCCACAGGTCCTTTCAAGTGGGAGTTGCTGGAAGCGATATGGAATGCTAAGCTCCGAGAGAATCAATATAGGCTGAGTCGTCCGCCTTCATCTGAAGGGATAGAAGCCATTCCCATGATATCTGGACTGACCCAAATGCGCCTTTTTCGGGCCTATGAGGAGGTAGTGCGGCGCTACCATCGTCGGCATGCGGTACATAGACCCCTTCCCCTTCCTTTTACACCGGAGGAAGTAGAGGCTCAACTCCTTAGAGTCTTTGAAGAAAAGCCACAGCTTTCGCTTTCTCAGTTATGGGCTCAGCTTCTGCCCCATCCCCTTTACAAGGCTATGGCATTTCTTCTCATTTTACTGTGGATACAAGAAGGGCACCTTTCGCTTGAATGGCATTCGCCATGGGACGTACAGCTCTCGTGGCGATCATAGGGATACTTGTGGGGCAGAAGCCCGACCGCCCTGTGCTCGTGGGTATTTCGTCGGCTTTCTCAACGGGAAGGTGGGGCAGTAAGAAAGGCCCTTTTCCAGAGACAGGCTACAGTGGCCACAGCGTAGGCGCTATGGGAGCAAAAGCTTACTACAATCGCAAGGGGAATCTCGGCGGGTTTATCTTCTTTCAGGTCATAAGCTGGGAAGTTAGTCGGCGGAGGATCGTCTCTTCTCTGACGGGCTCCCCAATAAGCGACACTACTAACCTTTCCCGACTACAATTTCCTTTTTCCAACATTGGGGGGGCTGGACTCATTTATCGCAAGATTTTGAGCCCTGATTGGCATCTGACCATTCCCATTGATCTGCGCATCACTTATGTAAGCTACCACTTCTGGGAACTAAACAAACCTTCTGGGGAAAAGCTACTTATCCTGATGCAAAGCAACTCCTTCATAGGGTTTGGTATTAGCCCTACCGTGTGGAAGCGAATAGAAGAAGGTAAAAAAGGTTTCATCGGATTCGGCGTAAGTTATCCCTTAGTGTGGGGGCGGGCTGCCCCCTACACCATCAAAGTGATATCCCCCTCTGGAGAAGTGAGCGAGAAAACCCAGAGCTACTACCTCCCTCCTCGGTATATAGAGCTTCAGGTCTTACTCGCTTTTCAGCCCTGAGAACTTATTTTTGCATAATGCGCTGGTGGTTAGCTTTATCAAGCTCCCTTCTATGGGGACAAGGGGGGCGATACTGGGATAGCCTCTTTAGCTGGCGCAGCGAGACGGTGGTCTATGGGGAGGCGCCCAGCATTTTCGGAGGAACACAAACCCTGCGAGCGACTTTTTATTTTCCTGAAGCTGATGGAGCGACTCAACGCCCTATCATTGTGCTTTTATTTGGAGGGGCCTATATTTCGGGCTCAAGAAATGACGCAGATATTACTCATATCGCTAAGTATTTCGCTGTCCGAGGCTATGTAACGGCGACGATAGACTATCGCACAGGCCTTACCCAACCCACCGCTACCGAATGGATACGAGCCAGTATTCGTGCCATGCATGACCTGAAAGCATTCATTCGCTATCTCAAACGAACGGTAGTAGAGCAAAATAATCCCTACGGCATAGATACAAACCGCATCTATGTGGGCGGTTCATCTGCTGGGGCATTTACAGCCTTACATGCGGCTTTTCTGACTTCTAATGAAGAGCTGGCGCAGATTCCTCAGGCTGACACCTCATATGTAACGGCACAGGGCGGGATAGAAGGAAACTCAGGTAATGCTGGATATAGCTCGCGCTTTACAGCTGTTTTTAGCTTGTCTGGGGGTATTCTTAGCACTCAATGGATTCACCCCAACAAAGTCTCAGCAGTCATCGCCATGCACGGAACTGGCGATGCTACTGTACCGTATAAAAGGGGGCTTTTGCCTTTGATTTTCCTACCAGCCGAGGGAGGATATAACATAGACTCAGTTGCTGCTGAACGGGGATTGTATCATGCGTTGTTTAGCTGGGTCGGGGCGGGACACGTCCCCTACGGAACTCAGCAGAGCGTGAACCCCACTTATATGAAAGATGTGGAAGAGTTTCTCCGATACCACTTCTACCAGTGGAATCACCGTTTCTCCACTACTCTGAGTGAGGCGAAGGCCCTCCCTGAGGAAAATGTCTATCAAGTTTGGACGATAGATGGACGATATGTGGGAGAAGCCGCTATAAAAAACCTGCCTCCTGGGATATGGGTGCTGTGCCATCCTATCGGCGGCTGCCGGCGCGTACATCGGTTCTGAGGCGGACTCTCCGTCGGATAGAAGCCCTTGTGCGCCTTTCGCGTCCTGTCAATTTGATGCTTATTGCGGGTACGAGCTTGAGTGCCCAGCTTCTCCTATGGCTTAGAGGAAAGGACTTCATCCCTGATTGGGAACGCTGGTTTTATATGCTTTTGAGCACTATTCTGATTGCAGCAGGGGGCTACTGGATAAACGACCTCTATGACCAGCCGATAGACCGCATTAATCGCCCGAGCCGAGCAATGTGGGTCGCCCGAGCCGGACAGCGCCTCTTGATTACAGCGGTTTTAGGGGCATGGCTGCTGGCTACCTTACTAGCTATTCTCCTTCCGCTCAAAATCCTTTTCCTCCATATGGCAGCTATTTTTACTTTAGCTTGGTATGCTCGCTTTGGGAAGCGCACGGGACTTCTTGGGAATGCAGTCATAGCCATCCTCACGGGTGCTGTTCCATGGGAGGTTTTACTTTTAGCTGAGCGAACTGCCTATGGCGTGGTATGGATGGTTCCCTTGGCTATTGGTTTCAACTTTGTACGAGAGCTTGTAAAAGATGCTGAGGACCTTCCAGGGGACCAGGCATATGGGGTTCGCTCCCTTCCCAGCCATATTCCCAAAAGCTCATGGCATAGGCTTCTGTATTTTCTGTGGGTGGGCTTAATCTTTTTGACCTTCGCCCCAGCGGTTCTTCATTACGTGCTATGGAAGAGCTTACCCCTTCCCTATCTCAGCGCGGCGTTGGTAGTAACAATCTTACCTCTTTTGTGGGGGCTTCAGGAGTGGGGCAACTACCGCCTCATGAGCCAATCCATCAAGATGGCTATGGCAGGAGGGCTGGTAGCGGTCTGGATGCTCTAAGAAATTCCTACGGGCAAAGAACGGCGACTGCGCTCACGCCGCTGAATAGCTGCTTCTATATCTGCCAATCGCCCCTTAGGTATGGCTTCTATGAGCTTCTGAGTATAAGGATGTTGAGGAGAGCGGTAGATATCTTCTGAATAGCCACTTTCCACGACTTTCCCTTGATGCATGACGAGAAGGCGATCGCTCATGAACTTCACTACACTCAGGTCGTGCGATATGAAAATGTACGACAAGCCGTACTTTTCTTGAAGGTCTAAAAGAAGATTGAGCACCTGAGCTTGGACGGAGACATCTAAGGCTGAGACGCTTTCATCACAGATGATAAACTTGGGCTGGACAGCAAGGGCTCGAGCAATAGCGATACGCTGTCGCTGCCCCCCAGAAAACTCATGAGGATACCGATAAAAGTGGTCCGCCTCTAATCCTACTTGTTCCAAAAGGGCAATCGCTTGTTCCTTAGCTTCTCGAGGGGTAGAGGCGATTTTATGGAAGAGGAGCGGCTCTGTAAGGGTCGCCCCCACAGTAAGACGGGGATTGAGAGAACTATAGGGGTCTTGAAAAATAATCTGCATATGACGACGCAAAGCCCGCAGCTCCCCAGAAGAAAGCGCTGTAACCTCCTGTCCCATGAAGACGACCTTTCCGCCAGTAGGCTCTATAAGACGCAGAATAGCACGCCCGGTAGTTGTTTTCCCTGAGCCAGATTCGCCGACCAGACCGACTGTTTCCCCGGGATACACAGTGAAGCTCACCCCATCCACAGCCCGGACATAATCCACTACTCGCCCAAAAAGTCCTTTCGTTACGGGGAAATGCACTTCCAGGTCTTCCACTATTAGTAAAGGGGGCTGCTGAGCTAGCCTTTGCTGCCTCTCACGGTAGGATTCTTCTGAGACCACTTTAGCTTTGAGAGCTTCCTCTACGGTGAGTTTGTCGGAAGCCTTGAGAAAGTCTGCCAAAGTTGGCAGCCGATGAAGCCGCTTATCCAAAGGGGGACGGCAGGCTATCAGCCCTTTAGTGTAAGCTTCTTTTGGTGCGGAGAAAATTTCCTTTACCCCACCTTGCTCTACCACTTTGCCTTTGTACATGACAAGGACTTCATCACACACCTCCCCTATCACGCCCAGGTCATGTGAGATGAAAATAAGACTCATGCCATGTTTTGCCTGAAGCTCCAGCAGGAGGTCCAAGATAGTTTTCTGCACCGTAACATCCAGAGCAGTCGTGGGTTCATCTGCAATGAGGAGGGCAGGCTCACAGCTAATAGCCATCGCTATCATCACCCGCTGCTTCTGCCCGCCGGAAAGCTGGTGGGGATAAGCAGAAAAAATACGGCTGGGATTAGGGAGCTTCACTTCCTCAAAGAGAGCCAGGGCTCGTTCCTTGGCTTCTTTGGGAGACACTTTTTGATGTAGGCGGATCGCCTCCACTACTTGCTCCCCACAGGTAAAGACAGGATTGAGGGAAGTCATCGGCTCTTGAAAGATCATAGCGATTTCATTGCCACGCAGGTGACGCATTTGTTTTTCAGTGAGGGTGAGCAAATTGACCCGTCCGAGGGAAGGCGACTCAAAAAAAATTTCTCCCGATTCTATTTCGCCCGGGGGTGAAGGGATGAGCCGCATAATCGCCAGAGAGGTGACGCTCTTTCCGGAGCCGGATTCACCGACGATACCGAGGGTTCGCCCCCGAGACAAAGAAAAAGACACTTCTTCTATAGCTTTGACTTTACCGCTGCGGGTGCGAAAAGTTACAGAAAGCCCCCGAACTTCTAACATGCCTCAAAGATAAAGGGAAAGATTTTCTCTTCCCGCTGTATTTTGCGTATATGCTGGTCAAAGTCCCTGCGGCGGCTTTGTATGGCATCCATGCCTACCCCGTGAGTGTGGAGGTTAATCTTTCACCTGGTATAGGCTATGCGATAGTTGGGCTTCCGGACAGCGCTGTGAAAGAAAGCAGAGAACGAGTGGAAACTGCTATCCGAAATAGCGGTTTTTCCTTTCCTCGCGGGAAAATCATCATCAATCTTTCCCCTGCCGACCTTCGGAAAGAGGGTACCGCCTATGATCTACCGATAGCCATAGGAATTTTGGCAGCTTCAGGACAGATTCAGCGTTCAACATGGGATAATGTCTTAGTCATGGGGGAGCTTTCGTTGGATGGGACTTTGATGCCAATCCGCGGCGCGCTGCCCATCGCTATCGCTGCCCGAAAGCAAGGTATCCCACAGATCATTCTACCACCTGCGAACTCAGGTGAGGCAGGGATTGTAAAAGACATTGAAGTGTATGCGCCCCGCACCCTCCGAGAAGTAGTAGCCTTTTTAGAGGGTAAGCTCCCCTTGGAACGGATATTCGTAGATGCTCGGCGGCTCTTTCAGCAAGCTCAGGTAGATACAGACGTAGATATGAGCGAGGTCAAAGGGCAAATGCAGGTCAAACGGGCATTAGAGATAGCAGCAGCAGGCGGGCACAACATCCTCATGGTGGGTCCTCCTGGAGCTGGCAAAACTATGTTGGCTCGGCGCTTACCTACGATCCTGCCCCAACTTACATTAGAAGAAGCGTTGGAAACTACGCGAATACATTCGGTGGCAGGGCTGCTACGGGAGCATACCGGACTAATTACGCGCCGACCCTTTCGCACTCCCCATCATACCATTAGCGACATAGCGTTAGTAGGTGGAGGAACCTATCCCGTTCCCGGAGAAATCAGCCTCGCTCATAATGGGGTCTTATTTTTAGATGAGCTGCCAGAGTTCAAACGGCAGGTTTTAGAAGTTTTACGTCAGCCTTTGGAGGAAGGGCGAATCACGATTGCACGGGCTCGCTTTCGGGTAGAATATCCTGCTCGGTTCATGTTGGTTGCAGCGATGAATCCCTGTCCTTGCGGCTACTACACTCATCCCACTCGTGCTTGTACATGCACACCCGGTGCCATCCAGCGATACAGTGCCCGTATCTCTGGTCCGCTTTTAGACCGGATAGACCTACACATCTCCGTAACTCCCGTAGAGACCCAGGCTTTGAGCGAAAGCTCCCCCCAAGAATCCAGTCAGGTTATCCGAGCTCGGGTCCAAAAAGCGCGAGAAATTCAGCAGCTACGATTCGGCGACATTCCTAATATCTACACTAACGCACAGATGCCCCCGAAAATGGTAGAAGAGTTCTGCCGCTTAGATGATAAGGGTAAGCGCCTTCTGGAGAGTGCCATGAATCGCTTACAGCTTTCTGCCCGTGCTTATGATCGCATACTAAAGGTTGCTCGGACTATCGCTGATTTAGAGGGGGAGGAAAACATTCACGCAGACCATTTAGCTGAGGCTATCACGTATCGTACTTTAGATAGGGCGACTTGGGGATTCTGAACCCCAGCGCTTTTGCTGGAGAGGAAAGCCCAGGTGGTCTAAAACTCGCAAGGTTACGGTATCTACCAGTTCCTCTATGGTGCTGGGGCGGCTGTAAAAAGATGGCATGGCTGGTATAATCAAAGCACCCAGTTGAGCCAGCCGAAGGAGATTTTCCAGATGCCCTGCATGGAGTGGGGTCTCCCGAGGCACTATGAGGAGGCGCCGACGCTCTTTCAGCATAACATCCGCTGTCCGAGTGATGAGGTCGTCCGAAATTCCCGCTGCTATGCGCCCCGCCGTTCCCATAGAACATGGTATAATCACCATAGCTTCATACCGAGCAGAGCCAGAGGCAAAAGGTGCAAAGTAGTCCTTCAGCCCGTATATCGGAAAGTCGTCAGGTGGAGGCAGATTGAGCTCCCATTGCCAAACGGTCGGGGCATTCTCAGAAAATATTAGTGCTATTTCCATGGATTCAGTCTCCCGAAGGCGCCGTAGGTATTCTAAAAGGCGATAGGCATAAATACTACCACTTGCCCCGGTAATCGCTACGACAAGCTTTCTCATAAAGAAATCAAAAAGCCTACCTCCCAGCGGCGAAATTGCGGATATGGTCGGGGAGGCGTTGCATTAGTCAAGCCCTTGGGGAAAATAGGGAGAAAGTGATAATACACGCTGAGCCCTAAAAGCTGCCTTCCAACCTGCAAATACAATCCTCCTTGCCAAGGCAAAAAAGGGGACACACCATCCCAACGAACTTTTTCTGAACGTCCCTCTCGCACAGCCACATATTTCAGACTTTTACCCACCTCTCGCTGAATCCACCCCCCCAACTCTGCCCAGTACCGAGGGAAAAATTCCCCTTGCCACTCGCGTCTCCAATGAATCCCCGTTTGGAGAAAGACAGCACCCTGACGATACTTGAGCCAGCGATAGCCCTCAGGCATGAGGTCTGCATACGGAGCGGTGCTTGCTGTAGTAGCCCGCAGGACATGCCGATAAAACGTGTAGCCTCCCTGCACACTAATCCCAAGCGCCCGATACAGATTCACATGCCACGCTATACCCATCCGAAAATGTCCTGATAAAAGAGGCACAATCGGATAAGTATCTGTAAGCGTAGGAATCACCGGAAATGTCCGCCCAATCACTAAGTCAAATGCGAAATCTTTCTCAAATAGCTGCCGTACAGAGTCGGGCAGGGAAGGCTGCGCCCACAAAATACCTATCGTCAGACCGATATACCTCACGAAGAGGGCGTAAGCTCTGCCAGTTTGACCTCTATCGTGGTTTTATCATCAGAGAGGTCGGCAACAAAGTGAGCTGGACCTTGCACTCCATGAGCAATAACGGCATCTGCCAATTTATCGGCTAAGAAGCGCTGGATGGCCCTTTGGAGGGGGCGAGCCCCAAACTGCTCATCAAACCCCCGCTCCACGAGAAAGTCTTTTGCTGCTTCCGTAACTTCCAGCGTCCATTGATTTTCTCGGATTTGCTGGGAGAGGTCCCGCAACTGAATCTCCAGAATGCGCCGAGCATGTTCTTTCGTAAGTGGATTGAAGACCACTACCTCATCTATGCGATTGAGAAACTCCGGACGGAATACTTTGCGAAGGGCCCCCTCCAAAACTTGACGAACCGCATCCTGCCTTCTCTCTTTGCGCGCGGCTGTCATGAACCCAACGCCAGTACCAAACTCCCGCAGCTCCCGCGCCCCCACATTAGAGGTCATGATAATGATGGTATTGCGGAAATCCACTCGTCGCCCCAGTCCATCCGTGAGAGAGCCGTCATCTAAGACTTGGAGGAGAATATTGAAGACGTCGGGATGCGCCTTTTCTATTTCATCCAAAAGCACCACACTATAGGGCTTGCGGCGCACTTTCTCCGTTAGCTGCCCACCTTCTTCATATCCTACATATCCCGGCGGTGCCCCTATCAAACGAGAAACGGAAAACTTCTCCATGTACTCGGACATGTCTATCCGAATCAGAGCGTCCGAGCCCTCAAATAGATATTCAGCCAAAGCCCGTGCCAACTCTGTCTTACCTACCCCCGTCTGCCCCAAAAATATGAATGATGCAATGGGTTTGCGGGGATTCTTGAAGCCGACGCGAGCCCGGCGCACTGCCCGCACGACTCGCTCTATTGCTTCATCCTGACCGATGATACGCTCTTTGAGAGCAGCCTCCATATTAGCGAGGCGCTGCATATCCCCCTCTCCAATCTTCTGCACTGGAATCCCCGTCATGGAGGCTACAACCTCAGCTATGTCTGATTCATCTACCTTGAACCGCTTATGCTTGAGCTCCTCTTCCCATTTGAGCTTTTCCGCCTCCAGCTTTTCCTGAAGGCGCTTCTCGGTATCCCGAAGCTGAGCTGCTTCTTCATAACGCTGACTGCGCACTACTTGGGCTTTCCTCTCCCGAATCTCCTCAATCTTCGCTTCTAACTCTGCGATTTGAGGGGGCACCTGAATATTCGCCATATATACCCGTGCCCCAGCTTCATCCAGAACATCCAGCGCCTTATCGGGAAACTGTCTATCCGTAATATACCGACCGCTGAGGCGCACACAAGCCCGAATAGCCTCGTCCGTGTAAATTACATGGTGATGATCCTCATAGCGGTCCTTGAGCTGCATGAGAATCTGAAGGGTCTCCTCCTCAGTAGGCGGATCTACCATAATCTTTTGGAAACGCCGCTCCAGCGCCCCATCTTTCTCAATGTACTGGCGATACTCATCCAGAGTCGTGGCACCGATGCATTGAATCTCTCCCCGAGCCAACGCAGGCTTGAAAATATTTGAGGCATCCAAAGAGCCCGATGCCCCACCAGCTCCCACGATTGTATGGAGCTCATCAATAAACAGAATCACCTCCGGGGCTTTTTCCAGCTCCGCCAGTACACTTTTCATCCGTTCTTCAAACTGCCCTCTGTATTTAGTACCCGCCACAAGAGCGGTAAGGTCTAAGGCCACAATGCGTTTGCCAAAAAGCACGCGGCTGACCTTCCGCTGGACGATCCGAAGGGCAAGCCCTTCAACAATGGCGGTCTTACCTACCCCGGGCTCCCCGATGAGGACAGGATTATTCTTTTTGCGGCGGCTCAGCACCTGCGCTACCCGTTCTATCTCCCGATCCCGTCCAATGACAGGATCCAGCTTTCCTTCCTCAGCTAAACGGGTCAAATCCCTTCCAAAATTGTCTAGAACGGGGGTGCGAGAACGCGTACCCGGCTTACTGGAAGGAGAACTGCTGCGACCACCCCGTAAAGGCGGCTCTGGATCTATAGGTTCAGAAGAGGCCATGCCTACTATAGGCTTTTGCTCCAGCTCTGCTTGAATCACCGCGTACGAGATGCTGTACTTCTCAAATAGCTGCGTCACAGGAAGGTCTGTCTGACGCAGAATAGCCAGAAATATATGCTCGGGAAATATCTGATTAGACTGCATCCGCTGGGCTTCCATGGTAGCCTGGCGCAAAATGCGCTCCACCTGTTTAGAGAGGGCGATTCGTCCGCTGGCTGGACGGGCTTGCGGCGGACGCACCCACTCTTCTAACGCACGGCGCATTTCCGCCACAGGTACCCCCAAGGCGGTAAGGAGCTGAAAAACTGCATTATCCTGTTCCTCCCGCAGGAGAGCCAAAGCAAGGTGCTCCACCCCCACGTAGTCATTGCCCAGCCGGATCGCTTCCTCCCGGCTTTGCGAGACGATCTCTCGGGCCTTTGGCGAGAAGTCGGAGTTCATAGCCCTCAAATCAATAACAATAATCCTGCCAAAACTACGAGATTCAAGACACCCAGCGGCAAGAGCACCTTCCACCCAATCCTCATCAAATGATCATACCGAAACCGAGGTAAGGTCCATCGCACCCAGATAAAGACAAACACCCAGAAAAGCGTCTTGAGAAGAAGCCAGCTAATCCCCCAGACATTTTGCCATACAGGCTGCCAACTTTGAACTCCCAATAGCCCATCCACAGGACTCAAATATCCTCCAAAAAAGAAAGTGGAAATCAGGGCAGAAGAAGTAATCACATTCATGTACTCAGCTACAAAGAACGCCCCAAACCGAATAGCCGAATATTCTGTGTGATAGCCACCGACCAGCTCCTGCTCTGCCTCCACTAAGTCAAAAGGAGCACGATTAGCTTCAGCAAAAGCTGCAATGACGTAGATCACAAATCCAATGGGATTCAATAAAAAGAACCATCCCCCCCGCTGAGCCTCAACAATAGAATGAGGAAGAAGGGGATTTGCATTCGGCAAACGAACAGCTGTCAAGAGAAGCACACTAAGAAGGGCTAGCCCTAATGAAAGCTCATAAGATACCACCTGAGCACCACTACGCAGCCCCCCCAAAAGGGAGTATTTACTCGCTGTCGCCCACCCCGCCAACGATAGCCCATACACCCCCAAGGAAAGCACCCCTAAGAGATAGAGAATTCCGATACTTCCCTTGAAAATTTGAAGATGTGGCGAAAGAGGAAGAATCGCCAGCGCGCCTACAGCCAAAGTAACCATCAATACAGGTGCCAGTATCTGTAGAAAACGATAGGTAGAAGCAGGCTGAAAGGACTCTTTGAAAATCAGCTTCAGTACATCGGCGAGGGGCTGTAAGAGACCCCACGGACCGACCCGATTCGGTCCCACCCTGTCCTGAATCCAAGCAGACACCTTGCGCTCAACTAAGGTAGCATAGGCGGCAAGGGTGAAAAACACTATCAGCAGCCCCCCTAAAGTGAGCCAGAAGGCAAGCGACACCCCGCAAAGGTAAAATAAAAGGTGCCTCCCTGGGAGAGGCGGGAGGCACAACATTATCTCGCTGAATAGGTACTACTCAGACTAAAAAGTCCACAAGTGATGCTCAAACTCAACCATTTGCTGACGGCGCAATTCAGCCTCATTGAGAGTGCGAGACTCTTCACCAGATACTACGGTGACATAGCCATTGAAGCGGCGCAACTCAATAATCTCTCTCATTGAACGGTCCTCAGCATCATTGGCTCTATTTCTCCATTGTGTATCGTCCATCACGTCCATCACATCTTTGTAGCGGAAGCAAACAGCATCCTCATCAGCAAGCGCTCCCTTGGGGTCCACCTGAACAAGGCAGAGATATTGCATGTCATAGTACATGTCCGAGCGATTTTTGTCAAAAATGCGGTCCTCTATGATGCGGAGCTTTGTACGATAGTACTTGAGGTAGGGGAAACCTTTCTCAGCCGAAGGTGTAGCTGCCCCCTCCGCTGTAGGAGCTGCATCAATTCCCCCGCCCAGGTCCTCCCCACCAAATTCATCCGTAGCGAACTCATCCCCCCCAAACTCATCGCTCCCCGCCATCTCCTCCTCACCTGTCTCAACAGCTTCACCCCCTGCTTCTATACGGCGAGAACGAGCATCAAAGTCTTCAAAAGAGACTTGCTGGCTAAGGTTCTTCGGATTATAACCAACAAACTTGCCATCCTTGAATCCTTTCAATAAAGCCACGATAGCTCCTTCTCGGTTAGAGTAGGGAGATTTGTCAGTGATAGGATCCGTACTGTAGTTAGTGTATAGCCTGTAGCCCTCCTGCCCTCGCTCAATAGGGGTATTGAGCTTTTCACGAAGGTCTATTGTGAGCACGACCTTCTTCCTCCAGAAATGGTCGTCCACCCGAGGTGGAAACTGCGCATATAAAGCCTGGAGACCGAGTCCCAGGCAGAAAATGGTAAGGATGGAAACTCTCATACGCATCTGGTTCATTTTCCGATAGTTATGGGAAAGGTTAGTTCAGTGATGGAAAAGTTTTCCTTCACCTGCTTATTTTGGAAATTCACTCGGAAAACGTCGGAAAACTGTACATACAGCACATTCCCCGGCTGCAGTCCCCGAGCATAATCAGTGAGGTCCACCGAAATAAAGGGGTTAGAAGCAATTTTGCTATTTGGCAAGGAGCCAATAACTGTAGCGCCAGCCAAGCCCTTAACAACCTTGATTTCAGGCTTTTGAATCATATACCGAGCATCCTCAGGGAGGGATTTCGCAAAATCGTTATCCGGCACCACTTGGATCCTCACCGTAGCTGTGCGAGGAACGGGAGAAACACCATTGTAAGGCTCATTATTCACATACACACGCAGAGAGGGGCGAGGTGGAGGAACAACCTTATAGTCAAGATAACCGAGCTGAACTATTTGCCCTGCTGTGTTAGTAGCTACTTCCAGACGACAAGTCTTTGCGCCCGCCCGAGGCACTATCCTAAACTTCTTCTTGCTCTGTTTAGACTGAATGACCTGGGCATTATCGGCAGTAACCCGAGGATCATACAACTCTCCCAGCGCAGGGACATCTATATTCAGGTCATTGCCGCACTCCGAGTACAGTAACTGCACAGCCGCCGAGGTAACCACTATTTCTGGTTTCACGACCTCAAAACTCTTCTGGAGGCGAAGCTCCTGAACACTTCCATCAGCTTTCGGAATTCGAGCAACTATAGAGTAGTTTTGCTTGCCCTTACGCTGACCAGCCGGGATGACGGCTGCAGAAGCTGGAATTGTGAATACGGCTGAATATCCTCCCGCCTCCAGCTTCATGTTTCCAGTGCCAGAGAATGTAGGCTTAGCCTGAGACGAAGTCGCAGCAACGAAAACCCTTGTCTCAAACTTCATCCCTGCCACTACGATCTCAGAACGAGGCGCATCTACTAACACGAGAGAGTCTATTTTGAAAGTTACCTGCCCCAGCTTGGATTTGAGTAGGTTGAGAAGCTCTGTCTCTATGACATACACGTCGTTGATATACTTGTAGATAACTGCCAAATTCGCCACGGCAGGTGTCATGTGGAAAGTAAAATACTCCCACGTCTTTTCCTTGGATTCCTTCTCCTTTACCGCAGGATTATCCCTCGGATCCACTACAAGGCGATGAAAGCCTTTTCCAGCATTTGGGAGCCGCCCCCCCGAGTGTTGAGCATAAAAGCGATTTGCCCAATCTACAAAAGAATCCAAAAGCCGATGCATTTCCAATGCCTTGCCTTCTCCTCGTCCTCCATTAGCGGCATCATTATCGCCCATCCAAATTCGGTAGTTATTTTCTCTTTCATCTAACCGCTTCAGACGGCCGGTTTCGGGGTCTCTCCCAGCTACGTGCTCGGCATAGAGGGTATCAATATAGGTTTTTAGCACCCCCGTAACACTATCTGCCATAGAACGGACCCTATCTACCTCTGACAAAAGAGGCTCATTTTTGCGACTACCTTGCTCTATCTCTCTTTTAATAGCGGCTTTTATCGCATCCGCGAGATCTTGATTATTGCGCTGAAGCTGCTCAGCCGTTACCTGAAGAGAGTCAGCCAAGTTTTGAAAAGCCTGAAGCACCTCTGCACTCACATTGAGCGCCAGTAGCGCTGTGAGCACAAGGTACATCAGGTTAATCATCTTCTGTCGAGGAGTCAGCTTACCCGATGCCATAAAAGATTACCTTTGGAAAGCTGCAGAAATGCCAGAAAGCATCCCTCCGTAGACAGCATTCAAACCACGGAGGTTATTGTTGAGCCCGATAAGCTCTTGACGTAGCTGCTCCGCATCCCCAGCGGTAGCTTCTATGCTGGAAAGAACCCTGCCTAACCCACCATAAAACCGCCCTATAGCGGCAATATGCTTCTGCATCTCTTGAAGCTCGCTTTCATACACGCTATTGAGCTGAGCTATGGTATGGGATAGTGTCTTTATCTGAGCTTGATAACTTTGGATATCACCAAAGGATGAAGCAATTTTAGACATCGCATCTGCTGTTACTGCATAACTGTGAGAAAGCTGCTCCACCCGTGCAGAAGCTTCACGCACCTTCTCAGCGAACTCATTCGTAGCAAGAGCAGCATCGGTTATATCGCTCAAACTTGTCACACTCACTCGTAAGCCTTCTATAGAGGAAGCAAGTTGCTCCAGAAGGTCTGGAGTTAGACTACTCTCCTGAAGGGACTTAATGCCAGGCCCTAAGCTCGGAACCATTCCCACCGGCCCACCTGCCAATCCCAGAGGCACCTCCACAGACTCCTCTTCTGCCTCTTCCTTAAGCTGAGGAAATACCTTAGACCAATCCCAATGCTTCTCATCCTCTGGAAGGGGCTCCAAGCCAGACACAAAGAACACTGCAGCCTCCGTCCCTAACCCTACGATGAGCATTTCATTAGCCCCGGGCAGGTGAAGAATCTTGAAGAGGGCTCCAATAATAACTACCGAAGCTCCCCAGGCATAGAGATACTTCATGGCGATCCTGTACCCCCTCGACCGAAGAAGGGAGTCAAATACACCCTGACTTTTCTTTGCTGCCATAAACTTTATATTGTTTTAAGGTTTCTCAACTCCTTGGCTTTTTATTTCATCGCTCCAGACCTTCCTATGACTGAAAGGGCACACCGGAAGCCGATATGGGACTTCGTAGTATCCGCATACTCATAGTCCCGTGTCCCCACAGATAAGAAATAGGCTATATCATTCCATCCCCCACCACGAACGACCCTCCTTCTATTTTGCTTACGAGGATCACGATAAACAGGGTTGATATCATGAGCATAGGCAATAGGACCTGTTTCTTCAAAGTCATCTTCACACCACTCAGCCACATTTCCTACCATATGGTACAAGCCGTAGTCATTAGGGAAATATGATTTCACAGGAGCAGTGTATTCAAATCCATCGGCGATATAGTCTCCACGCCCGGGCTTGAAGTTAGCCAATGGACAGCCCTTGGAGTTGCGAGTGTAAGGCCCCAGCCAGGGATAGATTTTATGCTCGTAGCCCCCCCGGGCTGCATATTCCCACTCTGCTTCGGTAGGGAGGCGCATGCGAGGGATAGGCGGAAGCTCACGAGAAGCCCGATAAGCATTATAGAAAAGGGTCCTCCAGTAGCAGAAAGCCTGTGCCGCATACCAATTTACCCCGACCACAGGATAATCATCAAAAGCAGGATGCCAGTAATAGTTTTCCACCAGCGGCTCATTATACACAAAATTGCCAAAGTCCCTATTCCACACCTGCGTATCCGGATAAACTAGACGGAGGTATTCTTCTTGATTAGCGATTTTTTTATTGTAGTAGCGCTCCATGAAGGAGAACACACTATCCGCAAATGCATTCTCAGACCCCGCAACAACCTCATCCACAAATTGACGATACTCATTGTTAGAGATTTCTGTATCGTCTATATGGAAGGAGCTCATGGTAATCTGCCGGATACGAGCGTTCTGGGAGTAATTTACATCTTGCTCATTATTCCCCATGTGGAAAGTACCAGCTGGAATAGTTACCATGCCATAAGGTACGGGATTATCCCACTTGGGGCGGTTTTTGACGCCTGTAAGCTCGCCACGAGCTCCTGTTTGACCACCTCCACAAGCGGATAGGAAAATTGCTACGGCTGTGGCTGAGAGTAATCTACCCACCTGCATAGCCCTGGTTAGTGTTTGGGGCAAATATACGACTATTCTCATAATTGCAAGTGTATGCATCATCGGAAATCTTTTTTGTCTCTCACTCCAAGGTCGGGAGGTATGAGACGAAATGCGGGCGCGAGCGTATAAACTATAACAAGTTCATGAGAGCCTGTAGTGACAGCACCCAACCTTGAAAGAGTATAGTCATAGGAGTATCCTACAAAGAGGGCCTCTGTCGCCTGCAAGCCTAAAAGACCACACACCGCATCGCCTAATCTGTAAGTAGCTCCAATCACTACTGGCTGGACTCGCAGCGACAGATTTCCTTCTACCATAAACTGCGACTGAGCTATCTTGAAGAAAGCAGATGGAATGAGCTCTACAGTTTCTGAAATCCGCGCCGTGTAGCCCGCTGTGGCATAAATATGCCTTGGCACCTTGCTTCGCCCCGTAGAGGTAAATTCCTTGAGAGAGGGCTCCGTAAGATGAGCTCCTGCTACACCGAAGTAAAACTTATCCTCTGGCAAAGTAAAATAAAGCCCAGCAGCTACATCAGGAACGGTTAGGTTAGAAGCTCTATTGAAAATTGTAGGATCAGGTATTTGCTCTGGACGAAGCGAAGCCCCATCCAAGGATTTAGCCAAAATCCCGCCGGCGACACCGAGCTGAAGTGCAGCTCCAGCCCCTCCTATTGGTATGCGAAAAGCATAAGCTGCTTTTATATCGGTAGTACGAAAAGGCCCTATCTGATCGCCCATCACCTGCAGCCCCACGCCGCCTCGTAAGAAAGTAACAGGCGTATGCGCATTCACAACGAAAGTAGTCGGATGCCCATCTATGCCTATCCATTGAAGCCGACCCATGCCTACAAACTGCCAGGCTCCCGCATATCCCGCTGCAGCTGGATTGAGACCAAAACGATTATACATGTACTGAGTAAATTGAGGGTCTTGCTGTCCCCAAAGCAAGCCCACTAAACTCCAGAGTAGCCAACGAAGCCGCACAATGCAAACATAAGGACTTTTGCAGAATAGCAAGTCCCTCATGACTACTCGGAGGACAAAGAACCTTTAGTATGCCCCATGTGAGTCCGTAGATATTGGGTAAGAAGCCCTAATAAAGAGCCTACGCCCTCCCGCGGTGCATAGTCATGGATTTGAAAACCCTCATTTTCTGCAATGCGTTTAGTATCCAAGCCAAAAGTTAATATCGCCGTCTCCCCTTGCTGATAGGTGGGATAAAGCTTTTTCCATGCCAGAACGCTGGTAACAGAAGGAAAGGCTATTACTGAAAACTTTTTACGCCGTAAGGAGGCAGGCAAAGGCGTATATAAGACATTATAAACCCGAATGGTCCCTACTGATAGGTTATGCCGAGCTGCTTCTTCAAAAAACTGCAGGGGCGCCACGCCACCTCCCACATACAGGTACTTAGCCTGAGGATGCTTCTTCATGTAGGGAATAAGATCATTTAGCGTCTGTGCCTGTGCATAGGTGCGACGACGCATCGCCCCAGAGATATATTGGAAAAGATGCTGAGCTATCGCCTCTCCTACACACAAAAACCTACTATCTGCCGGCACCTCCAACCGCATCTCTTGCATCAGGCGAAAGAAGTGGTCTATCGCTTGTTTCCCTGTAAAGATGTAGGCATTATAGTCTAAGGGACTCGTCCCTTGCTCTCGGAACTCGGGCAAAGTAAGCCCCTGAATCTCTACCAGATTAGCAAAATGAATCTCCACTTTCCATGAGCGAGCCAAATCGTAATAAGGCGAGTCAGGAGGAGGGGGTGGAAGTAAGACGAGAATACTACGAACTCGCTTCATGTGCTCAGGAGAAGTATAGAAAAAAATGCTTCGGCACTGCAAAGGTAGGCAATCTGGGGAAACTGTAAGATGCTCGCCAGAGCCCTTATCACCCACAGCCCGATAAGAGCCTCAAAAAGATATTGAGACCACAAAAGCCCCACTATACTCAGCACCATTACTGGCAAAAGCCAACTTTGCCAGACCCAATGCCCCCATCCTAAGAGCTGCTCAAAAAGTATAAGCTCCACCAATAGAAATACCCCAAATACCCAAAAGATTGTAAGGTCAGGTATAGCAAGCGAGATGGCTAATATCCCCGAAGTTATCCACAATATGCTCAGTAGAGCCTCTGACAATCCCGCCGCTTTAGGGAAAAATATTCCTGTCCAGAGACTCAGACGAATCTCCGGAAAAAGCGCGGCTAACAAAGCCAAGCTGGTGAATAGAAGGACGAAGGTGGATTTAGACAAGCCTTTGCGGGGTGGCACCGCAGGTGCATTCAAGGAAAGAGATATAGCATGCTGGTTTTTTTTCAAAGCCACCTGAACGCGCGCGGGCGGCAAAGCCCCATAGGCTATACAAAGCCCCTGAGTACGCGAAAGAAATCCTATCTCGCCCCACTTCTCTGGTGGAAGTGAGCTGTTTGGCTCTTTGCAAAAAAGGATTCTCTCTGGGTATGTCTCTGTTGTCCAGGTTTGGGTATCACTCTGGGCTAAAAGGTAAATCCCTCCTATAATACCTCCCTTTTCTCCCCTAATCCGAATTTCATGTACGCCTTTGCCGAGGAGAGGAATAGCTACAGCTGTCGTCTCCCCTCTCCATAATAGCCGCTTGTTTTGATAGACAGAAAGCCTTCCCACCACCCCTTCCGCATAAAGGAGCACAGGAGAAGAAGGAACATATACTTTTCGGAGAAGTTCCCACGGCTCTTTCGCGTAGAAAGGTATGGTCGGTCCCGAACCGCCCCTACTGAGCTCAGCTACTACCTTATATCCCTGAGAGATAAGAGACGAAGGAAGGTAGGCAACAGGCGAAACTACACCTTGGGCAAAAACAGCATACATTTGAAGAAAAATGAATTTGCGCATTGGGTTAGGCTACGACGCCCACAAATTTACCGAAGGGCGCTTGCTACGAATAGGCGGGGTTACGATTCCGTATGAACGGGGATTAGCTGGGCACTCAGATGCCGATGTGCTGCTTCATGCCATCTGCGATGCCCTCTTAGGAGCTGCAGGAGAGGGAGATATTGGGCAGCATTTTCCGCCTTCGGATCCAAAGTATAAAGACATAGACTCCCGCCTTCTTTTAGAGAAAGTGCGAGAAATAATCACTAAAGCTGGCTGGCTTATTGTCAATATAGACGCCGTAGTGATAGCCCAAGCCCCAAAGCTAAGTCCCTACTACGCCCAGATGCGCCACTCTATTGCGCAGGTACTTCAGGTTTCTTTAGAACAGGTGAGCATCAAAGCTACGACTCCTGAGGGCATGGGAGCCCTGGGACGGTTAGAGGGAATCGCCGCCTATGCCGTAGCACTACTCATCCGCCAATAGCTTTCCACTTCTCTTTCATACCTTTCTAAAAAGCTCCCTCGTCCCCACTCGGCTTTTTCCTCTTCCGACCATAAACTGGGGAAAAACTGAATTCCTTGATTATAAGGTGGAAGGTATTTCTGCCAGTTAGTACCTCCGGTGGAAGGCAGGGAGCCTTCTTCCCGCTTGAGATAATGGGCTGCGGTGCGAAGATGCACAAGTCGCCAATGCAAGTTGATTTGTACATCCACCTCCCGACACAAGCGAATCAGTTTTTCCGTCGTATGCCCCCGACTAAGCATTTCTTCTAAACGAGCATTGACATTCCGCCCGTGAAGTCGTCGGGCTAACTCAAACAAATGTGTATCATATTTTTGCTCAAAGAGCCGCAGCGTCAAGGTCTTTTCTCCAGTACGGGCATCTAAGTTTCCAAACTTCCAGTAGATATTCTCATACAGCTCTCGGAGATCCTCTCCCGTAAGGTCCCTTTTGTGAGGTGCTAAGAGCTGACGAAGCCCAGTAAGATAAAGCTCTATCTCCCGAAACTGAACAGACTGAAATCCACTGGCGGGCAGAAGAGCCGTGCGAAATCTGAGAAAGTTCGCCGAGTCCATTCCATACATCATAATCTCAAAGCTGTGTGTCAGATGGCGAAAGTAACTGGCGACTCGGCTCAAGCGCTTGAGAAGAGGCGCTTCCTCCTGCCAACTCTCCTGAAGAAGGAGTTCTAATTCTGCCTTCACGAGCTTGAAGTAAAGCTCCGTAATCTGGTGGTAAATGATGAATATAATTTCGTCAGGAAAGTCCGTTCTGGGCTTCTGCAGAGTGAGGAGGGTATCCAGTTCAATATAATCCCAGTAGGTGAGGGAGCGGCTGTATAGAAGCCCTTCTAAATAGGCTTCCATATCTTGACCGAGGAGGCGGTATTTCCTGCGAAGGGCTTCAAGTTTGTCCTGCATGAAACAAATATAAGGGAGAGTAGGCA
>JANXDD010000026.1 GCA_025059915.1 Bacteroidia bacterium
ATTTCTGAAAATGACAAAATGACATGACCTTCTCGGCGAGGTATGGCGAGCTTGTCAAAAGAAGCTGGGGGGAGAGGGGAACGCTGCTGAGCGCGAGCAATCGCCTGCGCCAGCCTTTCAAATGAAAATGGCTTGAGGAGGTAATCTACAGCACCCCCTTCAAATGCCTTCACAGCATGTTCTGAGTAGGCAGTAGTGAAAATCACTGCAGGCGGGGGGGACAGGCTCTGGGCAAAGTGCATGAGGGACACCCCGTCCATCCCCGGCATCTCAATATCCAGGAGGACAATATCCCAACTCTCATTTTGCAGCTTCTCTAAGGCTTCCACGCCATTGCTGGCTTCTTCTATTTCTAAGTGGGGAATCTGAGCAAGGTAGCGCCGCAAAAGCCGCCGAGCCGGCTCTTCATCTTCTACGACTAAGACGCGCCAGCGACGCATATCCTAACCTACAAAACTTTCCTCAACAGGGCGTCCTATGCCCAAAAGCCATTCTTCCGTGGAGACGAAATGTACCCTTATGAGGTGTTGCTGAGACCCACGTAGGAACTCTACCACCTCTCCGCGTACCCGAAGCTCCTTACGAAATGATATCTTATCATATTTTTGACACAAAATTTTGTACGACAGCTCTTTAGCGCACCAGAAATGCCAATGAGTCAAATTTTCATTTATAGCATCCTGCCTCTCAGACTCTTCTGTGAAGTAAAGCCACACTGATAGAGGAAAAGGGCGGAGGCGTTCTATGTCAATGCCGACAGGATGGGGGGCGGTAGCTGCAGCTGCCCACGGAAAGCTATGAGACAAGGAAAAACCCTCTTGGGAAGGAAGAGTGCGACGAGCTGCCCGAGCCGCTAAAGATTCCAGACGCCGCCGAGGATGCCGAATCGCTTGAATAGTCCTCCGCTCTGAGAGGTCTAAAGAGGCGCTTCTCCACAGCTCTTCCTCCGTTTCTTCTATCTTCCATACAGCCCAGTGGATAGCTTCCCACTGACCAGCATATCTTAGCGGCATGGAGCGAAGGTGGTATTTTCTCGTAAGCCCGCCCCTTTCCCCTTCCGCATGGGCTGACTTAAAGCTCTCGCTGGAGACGGCACTCAAAGATTGGAATGCTCATGGACGCCTTATACCTTATGAGCTCCACCTGCACTACAGCCGGCTCATAGAAATCAAAGCCCACGGGTCAGTCTCCGGATGTGCCATAGATGATTTATTCCGAAAGGTGCGCCACTCCCTCACAGAGAAGGGGCTAAGCCTTCTGCCCACCGACCATGTTTTGGTGATAAGAAATGAAAATATTTTTACAGAAAAGTTTTTCCAAATAATAAAAAGTTACAAACTCGGCCTGTGGCGGCCTGAGTGGCGGATTGTTCAAACAGACGAGTCAGGGGTTCGTGAAGTAGCCCTTGAAGAAAGCTCACTGGCTATTCATTTGTGAATGCGCATAGCTATTATCGGGCCTCCTTCAGATGTCCATCTAAAGCGTTGGGGACTGGCTCTACGTGAAGCAGGAGCAGAGATTTTGTTTGTCGGAATCGGGACAGCAGAGCCGGAACTGGAGCCCTACTATTCTATCGGTCCTCCCCTTTCTCGCCCAAGATGGATTGACTTTGTTCGGCGCAGGCGGGCTCTATTTGAGTTTCTTACAAGTCGAAAAGTAGATGTAGCCCATCCTATTCATCTTACGCCTTCTGCGGTGTGGGTTTGGCTGAGCGGCTTTCGTCCGTATGTGCCATTTGCTATGGGAGCAGACGTGCTGGAGTATGTACCGAATACTTCTCCTATAGTCCGAAGTTGGACCTTGCAGAGCCGCTCCCCGACGCTGCTTGCTACACTCACAGCCCGAATGCGCCGCGCTCTCCTACCCTCTCTCCTTCGGAAAGTCCTTCAACACAGCCTCCTCGCCTGTGCTGATAACTACGAGCTTTGTTTTTCGGAAAAGTTTTTTATAAAAAATAAATGTATTCTTGAAGTGCCAGCCGGCATCTCCAGTAAAAGGTGGAGCGGAAAAGGGAAGTTCTTCTTAGCGCCGAGAGGAGCTACTCTACTTTATCAGGCGGATATCATATTGGATGGGTATCGCTTGTACCTTACCCAGGGAGGCACTCGTCCCCTCATCCTCTTGGCAGGCGGCTATCCTATTCACCCCGAGATGGAAGCTAAGGCTGCGGAACTTGAAATAAATTATCCAGAAAAGTTTTTCTTTTTCAGAAAAAAAATACCAGAGCATGAGATGGAGATCTTATGGGAGCAAACGGCAGCTTTCATTTCTGCGCCCGTGTATGACGGTTACAGCTATGCCGTAGCCGAAGGACGGCAGAGGGGAGCTCTCCCGATTGTCAATGCTATTCCAGCACACTTGGAGATTCTGACGCACGGATACAATGCGTGGTTTGTTGAGCCTTTTACGGCCGAGAACCTCGCCCAAGGGCTTTTTGAGGTAGATAAGCTTCTGCAAGGAGAGCACTTTTGGCAAGAGAGAAATCAGAAATGGATTAGCTTCTTTTCAGACATAAAGCGAAATGCACAGCTCTTCTTGTCTTTTGTAGAAGAGAGGTTGCGCCAGAGATAGCTGACGCTCCTCCCCTCTCATGCGGTGCTTGCCTATACCTTTGCAGAGATGGCTGGCGAGAAGATCATCTACACCATGATACGGGTCTCTAAGATTGTCCCCCCTAACCGCACCATTCTCAAAGACATATCCCTGTCCTACTTTTATGGAGCTAAAATCGGCGTAGTAGGTCCTAATGGTTCTGGCAAAAGCTCCCTTTTGCGCATCATGGCTGGAGAAGACAAGGACTTTCAAGGAGAAGCCAAACTCTCGCCGGGTTACACTTTAGGATACCTTCCGCAAGAGCCGTATTTAGACCCCACGAAGAAGGCTATAGACATTGTTCGGGAGGGGGCACAAGAGGTGTATGATTTACTGCGGCGCTACGAAGAGATTAGCTTGCGATTTGCGGAGCCGCTCTCTGACGAGGAGATGAACGCTCTCTTGGAGGAACAAGCCAAGCTTCAAGAACAAATAGAGGCGGTAGATGGCTGGAACATAGACAGTTACATTCAGCAGGCAATGGAGGCTCTCCACTGTCCTCCTCCTGATATGCCGGTTCATTTGCTCTCGGGTGGAGAGAAGCGGCGCTTAGCTCTGGCTCGCTTGCTTATCCAAGAGCCAGATATTTTGCTCTTAGATGAGCCAACCAACCATTTAGACGCCGAATCGGTAGCATGGTTAGAGGCTCACCTCCAGCAGTATCAGGGGACTGTGATCGCAGTAACTCATGACCGGTACTTTTTGGAGAAAGTGGCAGAGTGGATATTGGAGCTGGACCACGGGCGAGGCGTGCCATGGAAAGGCAACTACTCCAGCTGGCTCAAACAGAAAGAAACTCAACTCAAGCAGCAAAACGCTTCGCCTGAGCGGCAGCGAGCCCTTCAACGAGAACTTGAGTGGATTCAAATGAGTCCCAAAGATCGGGAAGCTCAACGCAAAGCCCGCCTTACGGCTTACGAACGCCACGCCGTTGATGATCGGGAAATATTCATTGCCCCTGCCCCGCCGCTGGGCGAATGGGCACTCAAAGCTGAAAACCTTACCTTGCGATATGGGGATAGGGTTTTATTTGAGGGGCTTAGCTTTGCAGTGCCGCGTGGCGCTATTGTGGGTATCATTGGTCCAAATGGAGCAGGAAAAACCTCTCTCTTTCGGCTCATCGTAGGAGAGCTGCAGCCCACCAGCGGAACCCTTTCCATCTCTCCCAAAGCCGTCATTGCTTATGTGGATCAGGAGCATCGGGAGCTGAACCCTCAGAAAAAGCTAATAGAGCAGGTCTCAGGCGGTTTAGAGTATCTTCAAGTTGGGGGAAGGCAGCTGCACGTGCGATCATATCTGGCGAAGTTTGGCTTCACGGGAAGCGACCAAGAGAAGCGTGTAGGAGAGCTCTCAGGCGGAGAAAAAATGCGATTGCATTTAGCTTATAGCTTCCAGAAGGGAGCTAATCTCCTTCTTTTGGACGAGCCTACCAACGATTTGGATGTTCATACCATCCGAGCTTTAGAGGAGGCTTTGGAATCTTTTACGGGCGCTGCGCTAATTATTTCGCATGACAGGTGGTTTTTGGACCGCATAGCAACTCATATTTTGGCTTTTGAGCCGGGAGAAGGGGTCTTTTTTGTGGAAGGAAGCTGGACAGATTATGAAGAAATATGGCGCCCTCGGTTAGTGAAGCGCCCTCGTCCCAAGCACTTCTATCGGCGACTGCGAGCTGTCGGCAGCTAAGTAGAAAATTGTTTCTGCTCATAGATGCCCTCTTATTCTGCGCAGGACTTAGAGGCGGCAGAACGCTCGTGGCGAATCAATTTTATCAACTGCATCGTAGGGGCTAAAAATCTACACCTTCTTCTTACCCGCAGCAGTAACGGCACCTACAATGCAGCCATATTCAATTCGGGCATCCATATCGGCTCCTCTCCACCCTACATAGGGTTTCTCCTGCGGCCTACCACTACCCCCCGTCATACCTATGAGAACCTCAAGGCTTATCCCTATGCAACGATGAACGCCGTAACTGAGAGTTTTTATCAACAAGCCCATCGGACGCATGTGAAGCTCCCCTATGGAGAAAGTGAAATAGAACGATTTGGACTTCATTTACATTGGGAGAAGGGAGAGGACCTGCCATACGTAGGTGGTAGTCCTTTACGGGCTCGCCTCCGGCTGGCAGAAGAGCATCTCATCAAAGTCAATCAAACCCGCTTACTTGTTTTTGCCATAGAAAAGGTACATCTGAGCGTGGAGCCGGGAGGAGATGGCTTCTTTCGCTTAGATGAAATGGGGGTCATAGCTGGCTCTGGATGCGATGCCTATTGGCGGCTCCAGTACATCGGACGCGAACCCATGGAGCGAAGAGAGTGATACATGCGGGTGCTGATTAAGTTACTTTTCCCCTTCTATCGCCCTTACTGGAAACTTTTCTTAGGAGGGGTTCTAAGTGTAGCGGCGGTAAATGCCCTTGCCCTTTTTCCTGGATGGACTACGGGAAAGGTCATAGACCTTCTTGTACAGGTTAGCCGGGCTTCGGAGCTGGGGGTAGTTTTACTGCCTGTGGCGGGCTACTTGGGGGTACTATGGGGTATGGGGCTTCTGAGGGCTTTTTTGATGGTGGCTATGCGCCTTACGCTAGTTGTAGTGAGCCGCCGAGTAGAGCGGGACCAGAGAGCTTACATGGCAGAGCAGCTTTTGAGTTGGGACCTTTCCACCCTCCAAAAGCACCCCATCGGTGAGCTTATGACTTACTTCACTGAAGACCTCAATCGCCTTCGCAACTTCACAGGTCCAGTAATTCTATACGGGCTGCAGGTGCTTTTTCTTTTGCTCTTCACAGGGACTATGATGATAATGACTCATGCGAAGCTGGCATTTTTTAGTCTGGCTCCGCTTTTGCTTTTAGGACCTCTGAGCTATGTTTTACGAAAGAAAGCTTTAGAGAGGGGGCACCTTCAGCAGGCAGCTTTTGCGCACCTGAGTGCTTTCCTTCAGCAGGTATATCCTTACCTTCGCCCGCTGCGAGCGATTGCAAAGCCTACTGCCTTAGCCGCTGAATGGGAAAAGCGTACAAATCGCCATACCCAAGCCAGCTTAGCAGTAGCAAGTATAGAAGGCTACGTTCAACCTCTCACTACCCTGCTAGTAGGAGTGAGCCTCACAATAGTTATCATCTATGGCGGGCTGTCGGTGATGGCTGGGGAAATTACGCTGGGGACAGTAGGGGCTTTTAGCTTATATGTGCTTCAGCTTATGTTTCCGCTGGGGGCTCTGGGCTGGCTCATTAGTCTTATTCAGCAAGCTCGCACAAGTGCTGAACGAATCTTAACTCTTACTTCTATTCAGCCACAGCTGGTGTATCCTCGCATCTCCACAGCTCAACCCAAGCATGCTGGATGGTCTTGGGAAAACCTCGGCTTTTTCCACGAGCCAGAGAAATGGATCTTCAGAGGACTGTGGGGAGAGATTCCTTCGGGAGCCAAAGTAGTCCTTTCTATGCCCATGGGGGCGGGAAAGACTACATTTGCGCGGCTTCTGGCGCGGCAAATAGACCCCGCCGAAGGGCAGATTTACTTCGGAGGCGTGCCTCTTCAGGCACTTAGTCGCTCAGACCTTCGGAAGGTGATAGCCTACGTACCTCAGCAGCCTGTCCTTTTCAGCGGTACGATAATAGAAAACCTTAGGCTGGTAAAGCCAGAGGCTTCCTTCGCAGAAATATGGCAGGTGCTGGAATGGGCAGGCTTAGCAGAAGAAATCCAAGCCCTTCCCAAAGGCCTACAAACAGACATTGGAATCTGGGGTCAGCAAGTATCAGGGGGGCAAAGGCAACGCTTAGCTCTTGCAATGGCTCTTTTGAAGCAGCCTAAAGCTCTTATCTTAGATGAAACCTTTGCCCCCTTAGATGGGGAGAAGATTCGGGAGATTCTCACTTACTTGCGGCGGCACTTTTCTGAGGCTACCTGGCTCATTCTTACTCACAGGCAGGAGGTGCGGCCGTATGTAGATGATTGGCTTACAGACTTTTATGCACTTTCTCCCAGAGGCAGTGAGATGGGTGCCCGATGAAGGACCAGCTTTCCTTCAGGTAGGATGTGGAATATTACCAATCCTTCGCGGGAAAGCTCATCTGAAAGCTGGTATCGGTGACACCGATGAGGCTCTCCTTCTGCACATAAAAGCACTACATGGAGATGCTCTGAGAGGAGCTTTTCTACTCGCTGGCGGAGGTTCTTAGTATTGGGCTGCCAGTCGTACGCTATGTTCGCTTCATGGAGAGCTTTTTGAAGTATGCCTTGAGAGAAGTGGGGAACATGTTTAGAGTAGGGCTTTTTCCGAATGTCTATAAGGGCAGATATTTCGTACTTTTTGAGGAGGGCAAGAAAGTCTGCCCATGCATGGGTGCTGTGTCCAATAGTGAAAAGAGCCCGGGCATTAGCTCGTCGCAGGCGATCATGGAGAGCTTCATTTAAGCCGCCCGTTAAGGGCACCTGCTGTACCAAGATGTAGTCTGTGGGCTCTTTATCACAAGCGTGAAGGACAGCGTACAAGTTTTGAGCAGCTTCTTTGGGATTATCAGTAGTCGTCAGGATGTGACGATGGGGATGCGCCTCTTCAAAATCCTCTGGAGCGTAATACACTAGTGAGGCGCGCGGCTCTTCTGGCAGGCGCTTCCACCCATACAAAAGTGGCTTGTGAGGGGAGTAGTGCCGAGAATATTGTCCAGGCGCTATGACTGGACCGGCAGAATGAGCGGTAGTTTTAGAAAAAAGAGGAGCTCCCAGCGCTTCTTCTATTGCCTCTCGGGGGAGGGCCCCAGGACGATAGAGGAAAAATCGTCCCCCCTCTTCTCCTATGATGGTAGATTCTATGCCCTCGCTGCAGGGACCGCCATCCAGAATCAGCGGTATTTGCCCAGAGAAATACGATAGCACATGCGCAGGTGTGGTCGGGCTTGTGGCACCAAAAGGATTAGCGCTGGGGGCTGCTATAGGAAATTCCACCTGCTCTAAAACTGCTTGAAAGAGGGGGTGCTGAGGGGAGCGAAGCGCCACTCGCGGCAAACCTGCAGTAACTACATCAGGAACCTTCGGACCTTTGGGAAGTAAGATAGTCAGAGGGCCGGGCCAGAAAAGCCGCATCAGCCTTTCTGCCCAAAGGGGAGGCTCTATCTCTAAAGCTTCCAACGCTTCTATGTCTCTCACATGAACAATCAAGGGGTCTGCTTTAGGACGATTTTTCAAGGCAAAAATTTTCTCTACAGCAGCTTCATGGAGGGCATTGGCGGCAAGGCCATATACCGTCTCTGTGGGAAGAGCAACTACCTCTCCCCGTCTCAGCAGGGCAACCGCCAGCTCTACATCTTGGCTCACTAAGGTCTCCATACGAAAGCAAAAGGTAAGAGATGTTTCACTCCCACGAAGCGATAGACATACTCCGCTGCCCCTGCAAATATAAGAATCCATTCTCGCTGCGCTTCATGTTCATACTCATACATGACTTGCCTACAGCTTCCGCAAGGCATGACAGGCTCAGGGGATTTCGGTGCAAAAACCGCCAGCATCTCTATATTGGCGATGAGGTTCTGGCTGCCTAAGTAAAATAGAAGGGTGCGTTCGGCACATAGGCCGCTCGGAAGGGCGGCATTTTCCTGATTATTTCCCGTAAATGTGCGGCCGTCGGTAAGGCGCGCAGCCGCACCCACTGGAAAATTTGAGTAAGGGGCGTAGGCCCTCTCTGCTGATTTTCGTGCTAGCTCCACCAGCTCACGCTCTTCTGCGCTCAGCTCCGCCCAGAGAAGCTTCTCGTACTCTGCCCTGAAGGTGTATTTCATTGAGGAGAAACTTCGGAACCCTTCAGTCTTTGAGGAGCTTTAGAGCTGCGCGGGCTGCCGCTTGCTCGGCTTCTTTTTTGCGAAGGCCTGTTCCAGTGCTAATTTCCTTCCCGTTGAGGCGCAGCCGAACAAGAAACACTTCTCCCCGTGCGGTGCGCCGCCGCTCCTGAACAACAAACTCTACTTGCCCCAGCTGCTTCTGCTGCACAAGTTCTAAGAGTTTGCCCTTGTAGTTGAATTCCGTCGCCTCCACCCGACTCCAGCTGATGAAGGGAAATACTTTTCTCCGAATAAAGCGATAGGCGGACTTGTATCCTAAGTCTATGTAAATAGCGCCGATGAGGGCTTCTACCATATCAGCCAGATAGTCTTGACGCTTGGGCAGAAGCGCTGGATCAGTAAGGATTAGTTCCGAAAGCTTGAGGCGCTGAGCTATTTCTATGAGGAACTCGGTATTGACTACTTTGGCGCGCAGCTCTGTCATCTCTCCCTCATCAAAATGGGAATAGTGTCGGAAGATATAATCTGTAATCACCAGCTGGAGGACCGCATCGCCGAGAAACTCCAAGCGCTCGTAAGAATGCAAGAGATAAGACTCACGCGACTGAGAGGAGCTCGGCAGGGTAAAAGCCGATCGGTACCAGCTCAGGTCACAGGGCCATGCGCCGATAAGCGCTCGGTAGCGCTTGTATTCTCGCCGATGCGGCCCGAAAAGCCTCTCCCACCATATCTTCATTATACATACCTCCGAAATACAATACACGCATTATGCCCGCCGAAGCCAAAACTATTGCTTAGGGCATACTGAATTTCTCGCTGCACAGGATGATGGAAAGTGTAGTTGAGGTCGCACTCTGGATCATCAGTAAAGTGATTGATGGTAGGATGCACAGTTTGATGATAGACGGATAGGACCGTAGCTACAGCCTCCACTGCCCCTGCTGCTCCTAAGAGGTGCCCTATCATGGACTTTGTAGAGCTAATGTTTAGCTTGTAGGCGTGCTCACCGAAGACGGCTTTGATAGCTTCAGTTTCGGAGGCATCCCCCAGAGGTGTGGAAGTACCGTGGACGTTGATGTAATCCACTTCTTCTGGGCTAATTTGGGCTGAGGCAAGGGCTCGGCGCATTACGAGAGCAGCACCTTTGGCGCAGGGAGCAGTGATATGATGGGCATCTGCAGCGAGACCTGCCCCGACTATCTCCGCATAAATGCGGGCTCCCCTTCGGAGCGCATGTCCTAACTCCTCTAATACAAGAGCTCCTGCCCCCTCTCCTAAGACAAATCCATCCCTGTCTTTGTCAAAGGGGCGACTGGCAGTTTTCGGGTCATCGTTGCGCTCAGAAAGGGCTCTCATGGCATTGAACCCTCCTATACCGGCTTCGTTTATTGCCGCTTCACTGCCACCTACTATCATTACATCTGCCATGCCAGCTTGGATCAAAAGAAATCCATCTGCTATTGCATTTGCGGATGAGGCACAGGCAGAGACGGTGGCATAGTTAGGCCCCCGGTAGCCATACTTGATGGAAATGTGCCCTGCTGCAATATCTATGATCATCTTAGGGATAAAGAACGGATTGAAGCGGGGGGGAGCCCCTGGCGCATAACCCCTCATTTCCTCCATAAAAGTGTAAAGCCCCCCTATCCCAGAAGAGAAAATAACCCCCACAGCGTCCTTGTCTATGGAAGCGGTGTCTAACCCTGCATCTCTTATCGCTTCATCTGCTGCTACGATTGCATAATGAGTGAAAGAATCCATCTTTCGGGCTTCGCGACGATCTATGTAGTTCGTCACATCAAAGCCCTTCAGCTCACAAGCAAATCGGGTACGAAACTGGGAAGCATCAAATTTTGTAATGTAGTCTGCGCCGCTAACGCCCTTGAGAAGCCCTTCCCAAAAGGAAGGCACATCTAATCCGATGGGGGTGAGCGCGCCTAACCCCGTGATAACTACTCGCCGCATTAGGCACTGGCATGTTCTTCAATATACTTGATGGCATCGCCTACCGTCTCAATTTTTTCAGCTGCTTCGTCTGGAATGGAGATGCCGAATTCTTTCTCAAACTCCATAATCAGCTCTACCGTATCCAGCGAATCAGCTCCCAAGTCATTCGTGAAGGTTGCCTCTCGTGTAACTTTTTCCGGTTCTACGCCTAACTTGTTGATGATGATGTTTTTGACGCGTTCTTCAATACTTGCCATAGGTGTCAGGTTTGAGCGCGAAGGTACATAGTTCTGTCCTATCACAAGGGGGGTAGAAGAGCTTTTCTCAAGCTGGGAATGAGCCCATCAGCCGAGGTGATGAAGGCGAGGCGGATTCCGTGAGGCAGAAAGGAAATCTCTGAGCTGCTTCCGTGAAGCACGGCAGCCTCCCCCGTCTCCACATCTTTGGAGGGTAAATATCCCCACGGAATGGTAATAGCTTCTTCCGGGGCACGAATAGCAGCCAAGAGGATAGCATGCTTCTGAGAAAGGGCTTTGAGATGCACCCATCCTGCTTTATCGTGGAAAAAGAGGTCGGAAAGGAGGATTAGGAAAACTCGGCGCTTATGCACAGAATCCAACCACTGGGTAAAGGGATAAAGAAGAGAGCGCCGCACAGCAGAAGGCCGCTCCCACAGCTGCCACAAGTGAGCCAGATAGCCCCATACCAGCTTCTCCCCTTTCCTGGCAGGAGAAAACCACTCCACCTTATCAGAGAAACTTATCCATCGCACCCTATCATTATTGAGGATAGCTGAGAGCGCCAGAGCGACCGCCGTAGTTAGGGTTAGCGTCTTCTTACTGGGTGAGATGTGCATGGAGGCACTTCTGTCTATTGCGATTATGCAAGTCAGCTCTCGCTCCTCTTGTCCGAGCCGTAAGTAGGGCTGATTTTTTCGGGCTGTTAGGCTCCAATGAATGCGCCGCCAATCATCTCCAATCTCATACGGGCGAGCATCCGCAAACTCAATCCCCTCTCCCCGAAAGGTAGAACGGTAGGGTCCGACGAGGAAGCTTTGCACCGGCTTGAGCAGCTTCCATCGGAGACGTTGAATGCGCCTTAGCGTTTCACTCAGCTCCACCCTACAAAGATGGATAACTTTGACGGCGATGCAGAAAAAATGGCTTGTAGAGACGCTTCTGCCTATTGGGCTCATCGTCCTTTTCGGCGTTCTCTACTTTTTCCCCTACTATCAAGGCTACCGTTTCAAAGCCTCGGACCAAATACAGCAGGGATACATGACCTTTCAGCTTGAAAAGCTTACGAAGGAAACGGGTCGGCCTGCCTTCTGGGCTCCTAACCTATTCAGCGGCATGCCAGCGTACTTAGTTTATTACCAACCAGAAGGAAACTTTTTCACGCCATTCAGCTGGATAGGTAAGCTTTTTCGGCATTATCCCCCTATGATACTTTTCATCGGAGCGTTGGGCTTCTTTATTTTCCTCAGGGTGGAGGGTGCGGTGTGGAGCTGGGCGCTGGGAGGGGCGCTGGCCTTTGTGCTCACAAGTTACTACACTAATATGATAGTAGCCACTCACTGGGGAAAAAGCAGCGTTATTTTCAGTGTCCCTTATATTCTGACTGGTCTCGCTTTACTCCGCAAGGGAAAGATAGGATGGGGAGTAGTCTCTTCTCTCCTCGGTTGGGCAGGCGCCGTAGGCGGCAATCACCCGCAGATGCTCTACTATGCTCTCGTTGTCATTGGAGCCTATATCATAGCTTGGGCATGGGAAGCTGTAAGACAGAAGGAGTGGAAGCCTTTCGTAGGGAAACTCGCTCTATTTGGTGTCGCTACTGGCGTGGGGGCTCTTTCTCAGGTCAGTAGCATCCTTCCCTTCTATGAGTACGGAAAGTATTCTATCCGGGGAGGAAGTGAGTTAGAACGAGATGCTGAAAAGGACCCCTCCCTTCGCTCTGGCTTGGATAAAGGATATGCTCAGAGCTACTCTGCCACTCGTGCAGAGCTTTGGACTATCCTTATTCCAGACTTTGTAGGGGGCACCTCTCAGGAAGACCTCTGGGCTCGCTTTGGACAAAGCTCGGCTTTGGCACAAGCCCTTTCTCAGAGAGGCGTCTCTGATAGAAGCTTTCTGCGAGCCGTACCTACCTATTGGGGCGGTTCTCCTTTTTCGGCAGGCTCTTTCTACGTGAGTGCGATAGCGCTCTTCCTAATGATTTTAGGCTGGACTTATGGAATGGAGGTATGGGATTGGCTTCTTGCGTATGTAGGATGGGGGGTGCTTCAACTGTCGCTGGGTCAGTATGGATATAGCCTATGGACTACGCCGATTTTATTCCTTCTGCCGTTGATTTCTTTCTATGCAGCTCGTTTTCAAACGCAACTCTGGAGACGGGGGGTAGTAGCTGCTGGGGTATTTCTGGGCGGCTGGGGACTTATCAGCCTCATGGATGATGCGCCAGAAAGCTCCTATAAGCTCACCGACTGGGCTTTAGAATACTTGCCCTTCTACAATAAGTTCCGAGCGCCTTCCACATGGTTAGTGGTGATGGGCTACCTTCTCTCCTGGATGGGGATATGAGGGGTGCTTCGGTTTTTTGCTCAGCCTAAGCGCGAAAACCTTCTTACCGCTGCAGCCCTAAGTATAGGACTAACTCTTCTAATAGGCGTAGGAGGGACATTGATGGGGTTTAGTTTTGAGGGACCGAATGACGCTGCTCTACAAGCGCAAGCCCAGCTACCTGAGTGGTTTATGGAGGCCTTGCGGGAGGATCGCATCGCTATAGCTCGGCAATCCGCCTTTCGGAGTGCATTCTGGATCGCAGCTGCTGGTGGAGTACTCCTCTTATTCCTCCTTCACAAACTCACAAAAGTGGGAACGGGGCTCCTCGTAGCAGCCCTTTTTACAATGGATGGTTGGCTTCTTAATAGTTCCTATTTCCCCAAGCGAGAAACTTACATACGAGCGCGCGAAGTACCTTCGCCTCCTCCCCCTCAGCCTCATGAAGAAGTAATTCTGGCTGACACAGGCTGGTATCGGGTACTTCCTTTACACACGAACACTTTTACAGATGCTCGTCCATCAGTATATTTTGAGAATGTCGGTGGCTACCATCCTGCGAAGCTGAAAAGGTATCAGCAGTTTATAGAAGCCCACCTCAGCCGCCTGACCCCAGAAGCACTCAGAATGTTAGCGGTTCGCTATATTATTGCTCAGCCAGGCGCGTCTCTGCCGCCAGGGTATGACAGCCTTCGCCAAACTTCAGATGGAGTAGTAATCTTTCGGGCAAAAGATTCCCTTCCTATAGCGTGGCTTGTGGAAAAAGTCCGAGTTTTCCAAAGAAACGACCAAACGCTGGACAGCATTGGCGCCTACCCTGTGCATAAAGTAGCTCTCATCACGGAAAAGGATGCGAAAAGACTTCCTTTCCCTCCTACAGAGGCTCCCTTGGATAGTATGGAGCGGGTGATTTGCCTCAAACGCAGCCCCTACGAAATAGAATATAAGGTCTTTGCGCGCCGCCCCCGTCTCCTAGTAATGAGTGAGGTATACTATCCGCCAGACTGGATTGCGGAAGTAAATGGTACCACCACCCCTATTATTCCTGCCAACTATATTTTGCGAGCAGTAGTAGTGCCTGCTGGAGAGTCCCTTGTGCGAGTTCGTTCTGAGAGCAGCATACATGAGGTTGGGCGGAGGTTGTCTTCTATAGGCTCTATACTCGCATGGATCTTAGTAGGGGGAGGGCTTTTGTGGGAAATATGGCAGCGGCGGCGCTCCACTCTCGCCTAAATCTTTCATAGGATGCGAGCTTATAGCGCCCTTCTTCTGAATTTACTCATAGCTCAGCTCACGGACGAGGTATATGAGCCTCAGATTTATTCCGTACAGCTGTACAGGGGGGATAATACTCTGAGCTATCCCTTTCTGGGCTATGGAGAGAGGCAGGTGCTGACGCTGGAATTTGACGAAGTAGGTAAAGAAGACCCATCTGATTTTTGGGTTCGGGTACAGCTATGTACTCGGGATTGGCAGCCCTCTACCCTACCGATGGCAGAATACTGGGCTGGTCAGCCCATGGACCGCATAACGGATTTTGCTCCCTCCTATGGCACGCGTGTGCCGTATATTCATTACACCTACCGCTTGGAAAATCGCTTTTTGCGAAGTGGGCTATATGTGCTGGAAGTATTTCATGATAGGGAGCCGCAGCGAATAGCCCTTCGGCGGCGCTTCTACGTACTGGAAAATGTCGCAAAAGTAGTTCCTGACTTGAGCAGCCAAGTCGTTACTGGTGCGCGGCAGGGGCTTCAGAGCATAGCGTTCAAGGTCTATCCTGGCTCGCTGCGCAGCACTCAGATGTATCAGGAGTTTTTTTGCGCAGTTCTTCAAAATGGGCGATGGGACAATGCACGCATGAGATTGAAGCCTACGTTTGTGCATTCAGATTACTTAGAGTATAGGTTTCAGCCTGCCTTAGACATGCCAGCAGGGGTGGAGTTTCGGATGTTGGATTTGCGGTCTTTATTTCGGCGGCGGAGCTACCAAGTAGAAAGGACCTTATGGACAGACAGTGGAGTTGTAGTTCTTCTTACGGCGGAGCGTCCTCGGGCTGGATTAGCTTATACTCGCCAGATAGACCTAAATGGGCGTTTTATTATTCAGCTGCAGGATGCTTTGACAGATACGGCGCGTCAATGGATGGGACGAGATGCGGCAGCTGCTGTGCAGGGAGACTATTTCTGGGTGGAGTTTCGGCTTCAGACTGCTGTGCCCTATGATAAGCCCCTGTATGTGGTAGGGGGCTTCATGGGATGGCGACCAGATGCCCGCTACCAGCTTCTCTACGACAAAGATGCCGCAGAATACCGCCGCCGCATCCTCCTCAAACAAGGCGTCTATGACTACCTGTATGCTCTGTGGGATGCAGAAAAACAAGCTTTTGATGCTGAACCCGTGGAAGGGAGCTACTTTGAGGCGGAAAATACTTATACCATTCTGGTGCTCTATCGCGGTTTTACTGACCGTGAGGACCGCGTAGTTGGGCATCTTTGGCTTAATTGAAAGAAGGATTTGGAGTATGCGTCTAAACCTCTATCTTTGACCAGCCCTACGGCTTTATCTTCATGCAGCGGAGCTGGCCTCTGATATTGGCTTTAGGACTTTGGGGCTGTGGTGCCGAGCGGCAAAATGCTATAGCCCGCACCTGGCATACTTTCGTCTCCTACTTCAATGGCTATTATCATGCGGACCAGCGCTTCCGCCAAAGCCAAAGAGAGATAGAACTTCATACCCCTGACCCCGCGGAGGGCTACATCCGAGTATTTCCCCTCGTAGACCCGAGCATAGCGCGCTCTCATTACAGCCGTCTGGAAGAGGCTGCAAAAAAGTGTGAGGTTATCATTTTTCGCCACAAAAATGGGCGCTATATAGACGATAGCCGAACCCTGATTGGGCAGACGTGGGTGCTCCGCAGTAACCTTCCCAATGCTGAGCTCAATTTTAACTACGTCCTAAATGCTTTTCCGAACACCCCCCTTCGAGCCAAGCTTTACTGGTGGCAAGCTTACGCTGCCCTCCATGAGGACAATCCTTATCGGGCTGAAACTCGCCTCACAGAAGCACTAAACCTTCCTGGGAAGCAGCTCAAACCGTATAAAGCTGAGATAGAAGCGCTTTTAGCCCAGACTTTGATTGCGAAGGGGCAGCCAGAACTGGCTCGTCCTTTCTTAGAGCGAAGCGTAAAGCATCTGGATACGCGGCTGCGTCGAGCCCGAGCATATTACCTTCTCGGGCAGCTCTACCTTGCAGAAAAAAAATACGACTTAGCTGAAGCTGCCTTCCGAAAGGTTTATCGCCTCAACGTAACTAATGGGCTGACTTTCCAATCCCAGTTTCAGCTAAGCCTTTTGAGGGGGACGAAAGACCCTCGTCTCGTGCGCCGATTAGAAAAGATGGCGCATAGCGCTCGTTATGAAGACTACCGAGACCAAATCTACTACCGCATTGGACAGATGTATGAGGAAAAAGGGCAGTATGAAGCCGCTCTTGCTGCTTATAAGAAAGCTGGTAGCGCAGGCCAATCGCCCGCACGAGCTCTCGCCCACTATGCCGCCGGAACGATATACTTTGAGCGGATGAATAACCTCAGTGCCGCTCAGAAGCATTTTGACACCGCTGCTGCCCTTATCCCTGAAAAGCATCCCCGTGCCCCAGAAATCAAAGCCCTCCAAGCCAGATTCAAAGAGTATGCAGAACTCAAAGCGCGCCTTTATACAGCTGATAGCCTTCTCCTTTTAGCGGAGATGGCTCCTGAAGCCCAAGAGAGGGCAATTGAGGCTTACATTCAAGCGGAGGTCCTGCGTCGCGCCGCCGAAAAAGCTCGCACCCAGCAAGAAAACGCCAATAATCCTTTGCCTCCCAATCCCTTCCTTCAATCGCAGAACTTCGGAGCAGGGGGGCGTGGTAGCGGCTTCTACTTTGACAATCCCATCCAAGTCTCAAATGGGAAACAAGAGTTCATCCGTCTATGGGGCGAGCGTCCAGATGAAGACCATTGGCGAAGACGCAATAAAGCTACCGTCATAGCAGGGCGAGAAGAAGAGAAAAAGGTTAAAAAAGAGCTTTCAGACTCTACGGCAGCCGTAGAATGGCCGGATGATCCCTCTCAGCTTACCCCCCAGCGAATAAACACTCTCAAGAAGCGGCTCCTTGCTACTATCCCACGTTCGCCTGCGCAGAAGCGAGCTATGGAAGACACCCTCATCGGGGCGGCACTCATGCTGGCCCAGGTGTATTTGGAGGCATTTGCTCGGAAAGACTCTGCAGAAAGGCTGTACTCGTGGCTGAGAAAGCGTCTCCCCCATCGCAGTGAAGCTCAAATTCCCGCACTCTACGGGCTGTATGTGATTTACAGCGGTACGCCAGAAGCAGAGCCTTATAAAAAAGAGCTGCTGGAAAAGTATCCTGACTCTGAATATGCCAAGCTCTTACGCTCAGGAGGGCGGCTCGCCCAAACTTCCTCGGAACCTTACTTAGACATCCACCAGGCCCTCTTAGAGCGCTACGAGGAAGGAGAATATCAAACGGTGGTTAGCTTTGGAGAAGCAACGCAGCCTCGGTGGAAAGGCACTCCCTCAGAACCTCAAATTCTTTACCTCCTTGGCGCTGCATATATCCATTTAGGAGAGGCTGACAAAGCCAAACCTTACCTCTCCCAACTTGTTCAGTCGTATCCGCAAGCCGCTTGTACTCCTCTGGCGCAGAAGCTCCTCCAGCGCTTGGACAAGGGACAAACTCAGCTCGTGGCCGAGTCTCAACCTGAACCTTCTACCCCACCTCCTTCATCACCTTCTTCTCCCAACGTCAGCGGCTTTACCTTACAATCCCGCGCAGGGGAAGCTATACTTGTCATTCTCCTTGTGCCGAAAGATAAAATCACCAGCGACGCCCTCAAACAAAATCTTTCCCATACTCACCAGCAGTACTATGGCGATCAGAAGCTCTCCCTCACTGTGTTTCTCTACAACAACTCTCATCATTTAGCCTACATAGCGCAGTTTTCCGACTATCGCAGCGCCATGGCTTACATTCAGACCATAGAGAACGAAGCCTGGTTCAAAGAGTTGGGAGTAAAAGCCCCGCAGGACTTTTTCCCAATCTCCCAAGCAAACTTTCGTGTAGCCTTTACGCAGCGCCGAATGCACGACTACGCTGCTTTCTTTGCCCAAAACAAAGAGAGTTTCCGCTGAAAAAAAAGGCTTATCTTTGCCTGCTGTATGCGAACCCTTCTGTTAGGACTGGCCGTCTCTGCACTGCTGTGGGCTCAGAAAAAGAAAAAGGCAGAGGCTTCAGCTCCTGCTGGTGAGTCGGCAGCCCCTTCCACGACGACGCTCATATCATTTCCAAAGATTGAGCATGATTTTGGGAAAATAAAGGAAGAAGATCGCACAGCCACGACGCGGTTTTCTTTCAAAAATACCAGCAAAGACCCAGTTAAAGTAGTTGATGTGAAGACCTCTTGCGGCTGCACCGCTCCTTCGTGGAGTAAAGAATCTATTGCTCCTGGGAAGGAAGGCTTTGTAGAAGCGCAATATAGCACATGGGGGCGGCCTGGACCTTTTGTGAAGACGCTCACGGTGCGTGTCCGCTCTGAAAAAGACACTACAAAAGAGGAATCCCATGTCCTCACTATCAAGGGGGAAGTTATTCCTCGTCCCAAAGGACCTGAAGACTTTTATCCTACGAAAGTCGGAAGCCTTCGTTTTGGCCCAGCCAATCATGTAGCCTTTGGCACGATAAAGACCAACGAGCGTAAGACTCTTTCGGTTACGCTCTATAATGACTCTGATAAGCCTCTGGAACTGCGAGACTTCAAAGACGTACCCAAGCATATCAAGGTCAGCTATCGTACTCCGAAGGGGACTCAAAGCACCTATGTACTACCTCCGAAGGACACGGTTCAGGTTGTTGTGGAGTATGATGCGGGGGCGGCGGGCGACTATGGCTTTGTGTATCACATGCTTAAGCTTCCCACAAATGACGCTGTGGAGGCTGAAAAGCCTTTTTATGTGACTGCAAACATAGAGGAGTATTTTGGGGAGCTTACGGAGGAGCAGCTCAAAGAGGCGCCTCGGGCTGAGTTCAATACGACGGAGTACAATTATGGCAAAATCAAGGCTGGCGAGAAGGTGGTATATGAGTTTCGTTTGACTAATACGGGTAAGAAGCCGCTTATTATTCGGAAGGTGAAGGCGAGCTGTGGCTGCACTGCAGCAAATCCGGACAAATCCGAGCTCAAGCCTGGTGAAAGCACTACTATCAAGGTTACTTTTGATTCTACTGGGCGGTCGGGTCGGGACTCTAAGAGCGTAACTGTAATCACGAATGACCCTCGCCAGCCTACGACTAATTTGATTATTCAGGGCGAGATAGAAGCTGTTACGAAATAGAGCCTAAGCAGGGGCAGGTATCTTCTACGTCACGTCATCTTCAAGAGATGAAGAGTCGGTGGCAGCTCCATATGAGCTGCCACCTATTGTGTTGAGGTATGTTCCCTTTTACTTACATTTGCCTCATGCGGCACAATTTACTCTCTGGCTTGCTTGTGGGGCTTATAGGCAGTTTGTCTCCTCTATATGCTACTCACTTGATGGGAGGGGAAATTACCTACCAGTGTATCGGACCTAATCAGTATCGCATTAGAGTGAAATTGTATCGTGATTGTGGGGGCATAGAATTGGAAGATCCCATACTTCTCAATTATTCCTCTGCTCAGTGCAACGTAGATGCTTCCATCTCACTCTCTCGTGTTTCCGTAGCTGATATTACTCCTTTATGTCCTGGCCAGAGCAGCCGCTGTAGTGGTGGGGGGCCTTACGGATGGGAGGAGCATATATACGAAGGCGTACTTTATCTTCCCCCCGGCTGCACAGACTGGACACTCTGGTACACTAACTGCTGCAGGAATGGTGCAATCACCACTGGACCAGCGCACGATGATTTTACAATTTATACCAATCTGAATACTGCTTTAGCTCCGTGTAACAATTCGCCTGTTTTCAACAATCCTCCCACTGCCGTTGTGTGCCTTAATCAGCGCACTTGTATCAACCCCGGCGTTACGGACCCGGACGGGGATTCTTTAGTCTTTAGCCTTACTTATTGTCGGGGGGTAGATCCTGTATCCAGTGTGAGCTACAGTGGGGGGTATAGCGGCACTAATCCTCTTCCTACCCAAGGCGGTACGATAGTGGACTCCCGTACAGGAACAATATGTCTCACTCCTAATCAGTTAGCGGTAGGTGTGGTGTGCATCCGAGTAGAAGAGTTTCGTAATGGGGTAAAGATTGGGGAATATCTAAGAGACATTCAGGTCAGGGTTATATCCTGCTCTAATCAGCTTCCGGTAGCTTCGGGTATCAACGGCGTGCCGTATGACCCGAATGATGCCAATACTTACACTTTAGAGGTGTGTGCTACGGGGGCAAACTACTGCTTCAACATAAACTTTTCTGATCCGAATCCGGGGCAAAATCTTACGGTATCATGGAATAATGGGATTTCGGGGGCATCTTTTGTTGTGAATAACAACAATACGCCTACGCCTACGGCTACTTTTTGCTGGACTCCTACGGTAGCGGATATTGGTCAGCACACGTTTGTAGTTACTGTACAGGATGATGCTTGTCCGATTAGGGGGATAAATAGCTATGGGTATGTGGTGAATGTGATAGGGGGCTTATCTCATCCTGTGGATGCGGGTCCGGATGCGACGATTTGTCAGGGGCAGAGTGTAGTTCTAAATGGTTCTGTTGCGGGACCTGCTGCGGATATTCAGAGTATTCAATGGACGCCTTCTTTTGGTCTAAGTAATCCTAATGTGCTAAATCCGACGGCCTCCCCTACCACTACCACTACTTATACTTTGGAGGTCACATTTGTTGGGGGTTGTCGTCGTACGGATCAAGTAACGGTAACGGTACTACCCTTACCTGCTCCACCGGTAGTGACTCCTTCTTCGGCTCAGATTTGTACTGGGAGTAGTGTGTTTTTGACTGCCAGTTCTGCGGGGGCTGTGGATTATGAGTGGAGAGAGGGTAGTCCTAATGGTCCGATTGTACATACGGGGTCTACTTTTACGGCTTCTCCGGCAACTACGACGACTTACTATGTGATAGCCATAGGGGCTAATGGCTGCCGTTCGGCTCCTACGCCTGTCTCTGTGGCGGTGAATCCCCCTCCTCATGCTACTCCTACTGTCAATCCTCCTACTTGCGGTGCAGATGGGAGTATTACTCTAACTATTACTGCTGGGACGCCGCCTGTAAATGTTGTGTGGAATACTGTGCCCCCTCAGACTGGCCTTACTGCTACTAACCTTCAGCCGGGGACTTATCAAGCGACTTTGACGGATGCCAATGGATGTACCAATAGTATTCCTGTCTTTCTTCCAGCTCCGCCTGGCGTCCTTTTTGCTTGGCTTCAATCTACTCAGGAGCCTACTTGCCATGGACAGAGCAATGGTTCTGCTACTATTGGTGTGACGGGTGGGACACCTCCTTATACCTTCTCTTGGTCTCACAATCCTCTTTTGAATGCACCGACTGCTACAGGGTTAGCGGCAGGGAGCTATTCTGTGATAGTTACGGATAATGCAGGTTGCTCTTTCCCAGTGTTTTTCACCCTTGGTCAGCCGGCCCCTCTGACGATTAGGATAGATTCGCTTCGGCGGAATGAATTAGTGAGCTGCTCTGGGGCTTGTAATGGGGTTATTACTGTAGAGGCCAGTGGTGGTGTTCCTCCGCGTACCTATAACTGGAGTAGTCCTACTCATCCTGCTTTTTCTTTCTCAGGAGTGGATGCTGCGGGTACTCAGGCTACAGGGCTGTGTGAAGGGGAGTACATTATTAGCGTGACTGATGCTAGGGGTTGCACCGCTTCTCTGACGGTCCAGTTAGGTCCTACTCCCTTTTCTTATACTCTTAGTAAGACTGATGCGTTATGCTTCGGGGCTCCTCAGGGCTCTGCTTCTGTAACTATCAATGAGGTTCCGAATGGTACTACATGGCACTGGACTGGGCCTGGCGGCTATACTTCGCCTCAGAATGCTACGACTATAACGAATGTGGTGCCGGGGCGCTACTACATCAATTTCAATATTCCGGGGTGTCCCCGGGTAATTCAGGATTCAATTGACATAGGCTCTCCGCCGGATATTACTATCACTGCTGCGCATGTTATGCCGAGTTGTAACGGATTTGCGAATGGTACTATTACGATCACGGCGGGTGGAGGAGTAGGTGGCTATGAATACAACCTCAATGGAGGGGCTTGGCAAGGTGGGAATGTATTTACTGGTTTAGCGGCTGGGACTTATA
>JANXDD010000027.1 GCA_025059915.1 Bacteroidia bacterium
AAAAGCTTCTACCTTTATAAGAGAGCCAATCAGCTTCCCCGAATCTCTACTTTCTGCAGTTGAGTGAAGCCTGCTCCTCGCAGCGCTTCTAAGATGGACTGGCTTTGAAAGTGCAGCTCTTCTCTCACTACAGGGTCAGAAATGTAGATAACGCAGACTTTTCCTCTGATAGTGATGCGGCGGGTGAGGTTGGCTATTTCAGGTCCCATCAGCCGCAGCCATGTATCTTGAATATGAGCCTCTAAAGGAGCTCTGTCTTGCAGGCGACCAGCAAAAAAACTCTCTAAAATTTCTCCAATAGACTTAGGCATTTTGTAGAAAGGTGTACAAAACTTGGGCTCGCCGTTTGCCAACAATCTCTTCAATCTCTGCCAAAGAAGCCTTCTTCAGCTGCTCAAGAGAGCCGAAGGAGCTAAGTAGCTTTTCTGCCAGCTTTGTTCCAATGCCGGGGATGGAGAGAAGCGTAGTGCGAAGGGCCGCAGCTTCGCGCCTCTGCCGGTGAAAGCCCACAGCAGTGGCATGTGTTTCGTCCCGAATATGCTGGAGCAGCCGCAGTACAGGGCTGCGTTTGTCTATGTAAATGGGCTCACTCTGATGGGGGGCAAAAATTTCCTCTTTCTTTTTTGCCAGAGCGAAGACAGGTACTTCTAATCCGATTTCTCTCATAGCCTCTATGGCGGCAGAAAGCTGACCTTTCCCCCCATCTATTAGTAGTAAATCCGGAAGAGGCATTCCTTCTTTCAGGCGCTTCTCGTATCGTCGCTGAATCACTGCTCGCATAGCAGCAAAATCATCCCCTACCGCAATTCCTTCATGGATATATCGGCGATATTCGCTGCGGCGAGGCTCTCCTTGAATAAACACCGCCACCCCAGACACTAAGTGTGCTCCATGAATGTGAGAGTTATCTATACATTCTATCCGAGCCGGCGGGTAGGGCAGCTTGAGAATATCAGCAAGTTCGTGGAGGACTTTCTGTTTTTTAGAGACTTTGTCTGTGAGGAAGGCATTTTTCTGTTCGGCGAGGGTCAGGGCGGTTTTTCGGCATAAGAGAGCCAGGGCTTCCCATTCAGGGCTAGAGGGAAGGAGGTAGGTCAGTTCATCGCCCTCTGGAAGGGGTACTTGGGGATTCCAGCCGTCTATGAGGATTTGCGGAGCTATGCGTGCTTGGTCAGAGGCGATTTCGCCCACTACTGCCTCTAATACCTCTTCTGGGCGCTCCTGCCAGTGCTGAGCAGGAAAGTGCCACGTATGACTGGCGACAATCCTTCCTTTTTGGACGGAGAGATGGTGAGCTACGGCGGCTTTCGGTCCGCTAACGAAACTCAGGACCTCTACATCTCCCAGGGCAGCATCAGCGACTATGCTTTTCTGCTGATAAGCCCGCAGCTGCTCTAATCGTTTTTTCATCTCATAGGCACGCTCAAATTCCATGGCAGCTGCAGCTTCTCGGCGTTGGCGGTCTATCTCCTCCAGCACAGCCTCCCATTCTCCCTCTAAGAGGCGTTTGATTTCTTCTACTGCGGCTTGATACTCTTCGTAGCTTTGCTTGCCAATACAGGGGGCGGCACACCGTCCGATATAGTATTGTACGCAGGCTCGGAAGCGTCCAGATTTCACATTGGAGGGGGTTAGCTTAAGATCACAATCCCGCAGCTTGTACAAGCTCCGCAGAAGTTCCATTAGGGTGCGGAGCATCCCTCCGCCCGGAAAAGGACCATAGTACCGCGCTTCAGGATAGATTTTTTGCCGCACGAAAAGAAGCCGCGGGTAGGGCTCGTCCGTGATGCAGAGATAAGGGTAAGTCTTCCCGTCCTTGAGGAGGACATTGAAACTGGGGGTGTAGTGCTTGATGAGGTTATTTTCTAAAAGGATCGCATCCCACTCAGTGTCTGTTACGATCCACTCAATCTCTGCGATGTGTCTAACCAGGGTTCGGGTTTTATAGTCGCAGCCGGGGTCCTCGGCTTTGGTGAAGTAGCTGAGGACTCGCCGACGCAGATTGCGGGCTTTTCCTACATAGATCACCTCCCTTTTGGCATTGAGGAACTTATATACGCCCGGCAGGTCGGGGAGGAGAGATTTGGCGGTCTCTATTTCCACTTGGGCGAAGATAAGAAACAGCTTCAGAGGCGAGACTAAACGGGATACTTTCGGTGAAAACCTTCCCTTAGGTTCAATGGAGATAGGCCTTTTGAGAGGAGAGGGCTTGTGGCGAATGGAGAATCTTTTCTACCTTTGCACCCCGTTGTATGCCAACGATACAGCAGCTCATTCGGCATGGGCGGAAGCCCAAGCGCTATAAGAGTAAATCGCCAGCGCTGATGGGGTGTCCGCAGCGTCGCGGCACCTGCACGAAAGTCTATACCACTACGCCGAAAAAACCCAACTCTGCTCTGCGGAAGGTAGCAAAGGTCCGGCTTACCAGTGGGTATGAAATCATTGCCTACATTCCCGGAGAGGGTCATAACTTGCAGGAACACTCAGTAGTGCTGGTGCGGGGTGGGCGGGTCAAGGACCTGCCGGGCGTTCGGTATCATATTGTACGGGGCGCCCTGGAATGCGCAGGTGTAGAAAAGCGCCGTCAGGGACGCTCCCTCTATGGAGCGAAACGACCGAAGAAAGGTGCCGCAGCTGCCCCTGCAGCTAAAGGCGCTCCACAAAAAGGAGGTAAAAAATGAGAAAGGGACATCCTGAGCCGCGGGTCATTCCACCTGACCCCAAGTACAAGAGCGAGCTGGTAGCTCGCTTCGTGAATAAAATCATGCGCGAGGGCAAAAAAACAAAGGCTTATCGGATCTTCTATACTGCATTGGACCTGATTGCACAGAAGACAGGACAAAATCCGTTAGAGATTTTCCAAGCTGCGGTCAATAATGCTATGCCTCATTTGGAAGTGCGTCCGCGCCGAGTAGGCGGGGCCACTTTGCAGATTCCGGTGGAGCCTCGTCCCGAACGTAAGCTCTCCTTGGCTATGCGATGGCTCATAGAAACTGCCCGCAAGCGCAGCGAACGCACTATGGCTGAACGCTTGGCTGCCGAGCTCATCGCCGCCTCTAAAAACGAAGGGGCCACTATCAAAAAGCGCGACGAGGTCCATAAGATGGCAGAAGCTAACAAAGCCTTTGCTCACTTCAGATTCTAAACTCATATGCCGATAGATCCGACTGTACCGTTATCTCGCTGCAGGAACATCGGTATTGCAGCGCACATAGATGCAGGGAAAACAACTACCACAGAGCGTATTCTCTTCTATACAGGCTTGACCCACAAGCTGGGAGAGGTTCATGAAGGAACCGCCACCATGGACTATATGCCCCAGGAGCGGGAGCGGGGAATCACTATTACCGCCGCTGCTACGACAACCTACTGGAACTGGCAAGGTGAAAAGTACCGCATCAATATCATAGACACGCCAGGGCACGTGGATTTCACGGTAGAGGTGGAGCGTTCCATGCGGGTGCTGGATGGGGCGATAGCAGTTTTCTGTGGCGTAGCTGGTGTGCAGCCGCAGTCCGAAACCGTGTGGCGTCAAGCTAACCGCTATAGTGTCCCGCGCATCTGCTTTGTTAATAAAATGGACCGAGCAGGGGCGAATTTCTTTGGGGTTGTTGAGCAGATTCGTGAGCGTCTCGGAGCTAAAGCTGTCCCCATTCAGGTACCCATCGGAGCAGAGGATCAGTTTCGTGGCGTAGTGGACCTCATCACAATGGAAGCTAAAATCTGGAACGAGGAGGATTTGGGAATGACCTATCAGGTCGTGCCTATTCCTCCTGAGCTTATGCCCGAGGTGGAGAAGTGGCGCGGATTCCTTCTGGAGACTGTAGCGGAATATGATGATGCTCTCATGGAGAAATACTTCACGGATCCCGCTACCATTACGCCTGAGGAGATACGCGCTGCTCTTCGCCGGGGCACCCTCAAAATGGAGCTTTTCCCCGTTCTCGCAGGATCAGCTTTCAAAAATAAAGGAGTACAGGCTCTGCTGGATGCTGTTTGTGCTTTCCTCCCTGCGCCTACAGATATAGAGGCAGTTCGGGGAATCAATCCTAAATCAGGCGAAGAGGAAACTCGCCCCGTAGATCCTAATGCGCCTTTTGCAGCTCTTGCATTCAAGATTATCACAGATCCTTTTGTAGGTAAGCTTACTTTCATCCGGGTTTATTCAGGTACGCTTAAAGCGGGCTCTTATGTGCTCAATACTCGTACTGGTCAAAAAGAGCGGGTGAGCCGTCTCATCCAGATGCATGCCAATAAACAGAATCTGATTGAAGAGGTTTCGGCGGGGGATATTGCGGCGGTGGTCGGCATCCGAGAGGTGCGCACCGGCGATACGCTGTGTGATGAGGCGCACCCGATAGCTCTGGAAGCCATGACCTTTCCAGAGCCGGTTATTCAAAAAGCAATTGAGCCCAAAACACAAGCAGACTCCGACAAGCTTTCTAACGCTCTCTCAAAGCTGGCGGAGGAGGACCCCACATTCCGCTATTGGGTGGATGAGGAGTCGCTCCAAACTATCATCGCTGGCATGGGAGAGCTTCATCTGGAGATTATTGTAGACCGGCTCAAGCGCGAGTTCAAAGTAGAGGTCAATGAAGGCGAGCCTCAAGTGGCCTATCGTGAGACGATTACTTCGGTGGTTTCCCATAGGGAGCTTTACAAGAAGCAGACGGGTGGTAGAGGTAAGTATGCAGATGTAGTGATAGAATTCTCGCCGTTAGAGAATGGACACTTTGAGTTTATCAATGAAATCAAGGGTGGGGTAATTCCTCGGGAGTTTATCCCTGCGGTAGAAAAGGGTATCAGGCAGGCGATGAATGACGGGATTATCGCAGGGTATCCGGCGACGGGGATTCGTGCTCGGCTGTATGATGGAGGCTTTCATGAAGTGGACTCGGATAGCTTGTCGTTTGAGATTGCGGCGCGTTATGCTTTCCGAGAAGGGTGTCGTAAAGCAAATCCTATCATCCTTGAGCCTATCATGAAAGTAGAGGTGGAGACGCCCGAGGAGTACATGGGGGGCATCGTGGGAGATTTGAACCGTCGCCGAGGTCAAATCACTGGCATGGGAGCCCGCGGGGGCATGCAGGTCGTAACAGCCCTGGTTCCGCTTAAGGAGCTTTTCGGCTACGTGACCCAGTTGCGTACTCTTTCCTCCGGGCGGGCTTATGCCGTGATGGAGTTTTCTCATTATCAGCCTGTACCGCCACATATTCAAGAGCAAATCATCGCCCAGTCTAAGGGCGTTCGTGAAAAAGAAATCGCATAGTGCTATGACGAACCTGCAGAGAATTCGTATCAAACTCAAATCTTACGACCATACGCTCATAGACCGTTCGGCAGAGCGTATCGTGAAAGCTGTCAAAGCTGCTGGAGCCGTAGTGAAAGGGCCTATACCGCTTCCCACCGAGAAAATGCTTGTTACCGTCAATCGCTCCCCTCATGTCAACAAAGAGTCGCGAGAGCAGTTTCAAATCAAGTATCACCGCCGCCTCATAGATATCTACAACAATCTCAGGGAGGTGGTGGATGAAATCTCCAAAGTGGACTTACCTGAAGGGGTGGAGGTAGAAATCAAGTAAGGTATGTTGGGTCTGATTGGGCGGAAGGTGGGGATGACCAGCTTCTTTTCACCAGAAGGAGATCAAGCCTGTACGATTATACAGGCTGGTCCTTGCCCTATTGTGAATATACGAACGGTGGAGCGTGATGGATATACGGCGCTTCAGTTAGGATATGAGTCTATCAAGCCCAAACATCTGAATAAGCCGTTAGCTGGCTATTTCAAAAAGCAGGGGGTGGAGCCTGTTAAAATTCTGCGGGAGTTCCGTGTGCCAGATGTGAGTGAATACAAAATAGGGCAAGTTTTAGATGTGCGGCTATTCAATGAGGGGGATGTGGTTTCGGTCGTAGGCTGGACGAAAGGACGGGGGTTTGCGGGGGTGGTCAAGCGTCATGGTTTTGCAGGGGTAGGAGGGCGCACACATGGTCAGCATAACCGAGAGCGGCATCCAGGTTCTATGGGTTCTAACACTTTCCCCGGACGGGTGTGGAAAGGCAAACGGCTTGCTGGCCGCTATGGGAATGAGCGCGTTACGATTGAAAACCTATCTGTCCTCAAGGTGATTCCCGAGAAAAACATCCTCGTGGTCTCTGGTTCGGTGCCTGGACCGCGCGGAGGACTTCTCCTAATCTACAAATAAGCCTATGCAGCTGCCGATTTTTTCCATAGAAGGAAAACCTACAGGAGCCTACCTTACGGTGCCAGAGGTGCTTCTTCAATTTGAGCCAAATGAGCATCTCATATACTTAGATGTAAAGCGCATTCTCGCTGATAGACGGCAGGGCACCCATAAAACTAAAACGCGCGGAGAAGTAAAGGGAAGCAAACGCAAACTCTATCGGCAGAAAGGTACTGGTCGTGCCCGAATGGGCTCTATTCGTAACCCTATTCGTAGGGGGGGAGGTACCGTTCATGGACCTGTGCCGAGAGATTACTCCATCAAGCTCAATGCCAAGGAGAAACAGCTGGCTCGCCTCAGCGCATTTGTCCTGCACCTGCGCAATCAGTCTATCTGGGTAGTAGATTCGTTTGCTGGGCTTGCCCAGCCTAAGACAAAGCTATTCTTGCGCACCTTAGAAGGTCTGGGTTGGGATCGTACTCCTCTGCAGGTTTACACCCACGGCTACAATCCCATTGTATATCTCTCCGGACGAAACATCCCTAAAGTGTATATCCAGCCAGCTCAGAACTGGAATACCTACGATATAGCCCGAGCCCGTCATCTTCTATGGGAACAGGCCGCTTTGGAGAACCTCTTCAATCAACTCGCCGTATGAAAATGCGTTCGGATGAGGTGCTCATCAAGCCCCTTTTCACTGAAAAGGCGATAGCCCTGTCCAAAAAGAAAAATGCCCAGGGGGCTTATACTTACGTCTTCAAGGTAGCACGGGAAGCTACAAAACCCCTCATAGCGGCTGCTATAGAGGAAAAGTACGGTGTGAAAGTGGATGAGGTACGCACTGCTATTTTACCAGCTCGGATTCGCTACCGCTACACGCGCAAGGGAATCCAAGAGAGCCGCCTGCCTTCTTACAAAAAAGCTTACGTGCGTCTGAAACCAGGATACGAACTCAACCTGTACGAAAACCTCTAAGCTATGGGTATTCGCAAGTACAAGCCGACTAGTCCCGGGCGCCGATGGATGTCCGTCTCGGACTTTTCTGAAATCACGAAGACAGAGCCAGAAAAAAGTCTTCTTCTCCCCTACAAGAAATCGGGGGGGCGTAATAATCAAGGGCGCCGAAGCGCACGCTACATCGGTGGCGGGCATAAACGCCGTTATCGGATTATAGACTTTCGCCGAGATAAGCACAACATACCTGCCAAAGTCGCCGCTATTGAGTATGACCCTAATCGTACCGCTCGGATTGCCCTCCTGCATTATGCAGATGGGGAGAAGCGTTACATCATTGCCCCGCAAGACCTCAAGGTAGGCGACACCGTCATTTCTGGACCTGAAGTAGAGCCCAAAGTAGGGAATGCCCTTCCTCTTCGGAATATCCCGTTGGGTACTTTTGTCCATAACATAGAGCTTCTGCCAGGACAGGGAGGTAAGCTCGTGCGGGCTGCAGGCACAGGGGCGCAGCTCGTAGGTAAAGAAGAAAAATACGCCGTGCTCAAGCTGCCCTCAGGAGAAATCCGTCGCATTTTGATAGACTGCTATGCCACCGTGGGTATCGTAGGGAATGCGGATCACATCAATATTTCTATTGGCAAGGCTGGGCGAAGTCGCTGGCTGGGCCGCCGCCCGCGCACCCGTGGCGTAGCCATGAACCCAATTGACCACCCTATGGGCGGTGGAGAAGGTAAAGCCTCGGGTGGGCACCCCAGATCTCGTAAAGGGCTCTACGCCAAAGGTAAAAAGACTCGCAACCCTAAAAAGCCCAGCTCTAAGCTTATCATTTCTCGTCGCAAACCCAAACGTGCTAAATAACTATGCCGCGCTCGCTAAAGAAAGGCCCTTACGTACATCCGAAGCTTTTGAAAAAAATCCTCAAGCTAAACGAGACCCGAGAGCGCAAAGTCATCAAGACGTGGGCCCGCTCCTCTATGATTACGCCGGATTTCGTAGGTCATACCATCGCTGTGCATAATGGCAAGCAATTCATCCCGATTTATATTACCGAGAACATGGTAGGACACAAGCTCGGGGAGTTTGCACCGACTCGTATTTTCCGAGGGCATCCTGGTCAAAAGACAGACAAAAAGAAATAAGTCTATGCCTCTGACACGCAAAGAGAAGATTGCCCAGGGTCTTCCCAAGCCGTACAAAGGCAATCGTAAGGCTCGCATGGCGCAAGCCTTGAAGGAAAAGCGTCGAGCCCAGTATTATGCGATTTTGCGGGGGTGTCCATATCCTCCTCGGAAGGTGCGGCTCGTTGCTGATCTTATCCGAGGGCAGTCCGTGGAAAAAGCTATGGCATACCTCAAGTTGTCTCGCCGATGGGCTGCGAAGGAGGTTCTCAAAGCTTTGCGCTGTGCGATAAATGATTGGGAGCAGAAGTCAGGAGGGGCTGGGGATCTGGAGACGCTTCGCGTTGTTCGCATAGAGGTGGATGGGGGGCCTTTTCTCAAACGCATTCAGCCGGCCCCCCAAGGACGGGCACACCCGATTCGTAAACGAAGCTCACATATCCGCATATATCTCGGCTAACTATGGGTCAGAAAACGCATCCGATAGGTTTTCGGTTAGGGATTACGAAAGGCTGGTACTCTAACTGGTATGCAGGTCGCCGCATGGCGCCCTATTTGATTTTGGACCAGCTCTTTCGGGAGCACATAGAGAGGGAGTATCCTAAGGCTCAGATTTCCCGTATATACATCAACCGTACTTCTTTGCGGGCGACCCATGTGATTATTCATGCGGCGCGTCCGGGTATTCTCATTGGGAAGGACGGCTCCAATATCAAAAGGCTTCAGCAAGAGCTGGCTCGCATAGTTCGCCGCTTTAACAAGGACTATGAGAATCTTCTCTTAGGAAAGCGTGCGGAAAAAGGAGAGCCGCCAGAATATATCAGCGCAGAAAACATAGAGGTTAGTCTGCGTGAAATCACTCAGCCAGAGGCTGATGCAGTAATTGTGGCTAAGACGATAGCTGAGCAGTTAGAAGCACGTATGTCTCACCGGCGGGTGATGAAAGCGGCGATTGCTCAGGCTATGCGTGCAGGGGTCCAGGGGATAAAAATTCGTTGTACAGGAAGACTTGGCGGCTCCGACATGTCTCGCTCCGAGGAGTATAAAGAAGGGCATATTGCGCTTCAAACCCTTCGCTCAGATATAGATTATGCCACGGCGACAGCTCACACTATCTATGGAGCCATCGGCGTCAAAGTGTGGATACTCAAAGGAACGCTCTACGGCAAGGTTGATCTTTTCCCCTGGATGAGCGAATCTACCAAGCTTTCCCGCTCCTCTAAGAAAGACCGCAAAAAATCATAGCTATGCTCCAGCCTAAGCGAACAAAGTTCCGTAAAGAGCAGAAAGGGAAGCTCCTCCATCAAGGGACTGTCCGAGGGATAGCGCTGCGCGGCAATCAGTTAGCGTTTGGTTCCTTCGGGCTCAAGGCTATAGATGGAGGAGTGCTCTCTTCTCGTCAGATAGAAGCGGCTCGGGTGGCTCTTACCCGTTACCTTCGGCGGGAAGGGAAGATATGGATTCGCATTTTCCCGCATAAGCCCATCACACGCAAGCCTTTAGAGGTGCGTATGGGGAAAGGCAAAGGGAATGTAGAATTTTATGCAGCTGTGGTGAAGCCGGGGACAGTGCTCTTTGAGTGTGAAGGGGTCTCTGAAGAAGCAGCTCGGGAAGCATTTCGCCTTGCTGCTTTCAAATTGCCAGTGAAAACCAAATTTATCCGCAGGGTAGATTATGAAGGCTGAGGAGCTACGGGGATATACGATGCATGAGCTGCATCAGCTGCTTCATCAGAAGCGGAAAGAGCTGGCGGAGCTGCGTTATCGGAATGCCCAGAGTCCTTTATCCGATGCTCCGTCTAAAATACCTGCTCTGCGCAAGGATATTGCTCGTATCCTTACAGTCCTAAATCAGAAGCGTCATGAACGAAACCGCTGAATCTAAAAAGCCAGTACGTGGTCGCCGTAAAGAATTTATCGGCGAGGTAGTAAGCAATAAAATGCAGAAGACTATCGTCGTGCGGGTTGTTCGTAATGAGCCGCATCCGCTGTATCGCAAACCTGTCAAGCGTTTTCGTAAATTTGTCGCCCACGACGAGAACCAGGAGGCGCAGATAGGGGATATCGTCCGCATTATGGAGACGCGTCCTCTAAGCCGGACTAAACGGTGGCGCCTCGTGGAAATCGTCCAAAAAGCTAAATAGCGTATGATCCAGCAGGAGTCGCGATTGAATGTAGCGGATAATACAGGCGCCCGAGAACTCCTTTGCATTCGGGTGCTGGGAGGAAGTCATCGCCGATACGGCGGGCTGGGGGATGTGATCGTAGCTTCCGTCAAAGACGCTATTCCCAATGGCATGGTCAAGCAAGGGGATGTCGTCAAGGCTGTAATAGTGCGCACGCGGCGAGCCTATCGCCGTCCGAATGGAACCTATGTGCGCTTTGAGGACAATGCCGCCGTCATCATAAATAATGATGGAGAGCCCCGAGGCTCACGCATCTTCGGTCCAGTGGCTCGGGAGCTGCGGGATAAAGGCTTTATGAAAATCGTCTCTTTGGCGCCGGAGGTCATATGAGTACGAAGAAATCCACCCTGCCGCCCGGCTTCCAAGGGCGACCCCGTCATGTCCCAAAGCTTCACATCAAGCGGGGCGATTTGGTGAAGGTTCTCTCCGGAGATGACAAGGGAAAAACAGGACGCGTGGTGCGTGTCTTTCCCAAAAAGGGATTAGCAATCGTAGAAGGGGTGGCTCTGGTAACTAAGCGGGTGCGAAAAAGCCAGAAATATCCTCAAGGCGGGATTGTAGAGGTGGAGCGTCCCATCCCCGTCTCAAAGCTACAAGTTATAGACCCTTCCACGGGCAAGCCTACCCGTGTCGGTCGCCGATTAGAAAATGGGCAATGGGTCCGCTACGCTAAAAAAAGTGGTAAAGTGCTATGACCTACGTACCTAACCTATATCGCCTCTATAAGGAGAAGGTAGTCCCTGAGCTGATGAAAACGCTGGGCTACAAAAATGTAATGCAAGTGCCTCGCCTGGAGAAAATCGTAGTATCTCGGGGGGTAGGGGCAGCTGTGTCAGATAAAAAGCTTTTGGAGCAAGCAGTGTCTGATTTGGCTCTTATCACGGGACAGAAGCCCGTAATCACCCTTTCTCGCAAGGACGTGGCGGGCTTCAAGCTGCGCAAGCGAATGCCCATAGGAGTCAAAGTTACCCTTAGGGGAGCCCGCATGTATGAGTTTATGGAGCGGCTTATTCATGTAGCGCTACCTCGTACGCGGGACTTCCGAGGGATTTCTCCTACGGGATTTGATGGACGAGGCAACTACACCTTAGGTGTGCGGGAGCAGCTGATTTTCCCCGAGATAGACATAGACAAGGTCTATAAGATTGCTGGTATGGACATTACTTTTGTAACTACAGCCCGCACCGACAAGGAAGCTTTTGAGCTGCTGCGGGCTTTAGGGCTTCCTTTTCGCGAGGGAGAACCTTCTAAGAAAAAAGTATAATCTCTATGGCGACAGATGCAGTCATAGCTCGCGAGCGCAAGCGCTGGAAGCTCTATCGGAAATACGCTCAGAAACGCGCTCGCTTGAAAAAGGAGGGAAAGTGGGAGGAGCTGGCTTTGCTACCCAGAAATTCCTCCCCTGTACGGCTCCGATTCCGTTGTCAGCTTACGGGGCGTCCCCGAGGCAACTACCGAGCCTTCGGCTTGTGTAGAATAAAGCTTCGGGAGCTGGCCTTAGAGGGTAAAATACCTGGTATGACCAAAGCAAGCTGGTAATATGGATACGATAGGGGATTTTCTCACGCGCCTTCGCAACGCTTATCGGGCTAATCACCCGGTGATCCAGACGCAAGCATCATTCGTGCGGAATGAGATAGCCCGTATCCTCAAAGAGCAGGGGTATATTGAGGATTATCAGGTGATTGAGGAGGGCAAAAAACAGTTTCTTCGGATTCTTCTTCGGTATGGACCGCGTCAGAAGCCAGCTTTGCGCGAGATTATTCGGGTAAGTAAGCCAGGGCGCCGGCTGTACTCTTCTGCTTCACACCTTCCTGAGGTGGCAAACGGTCTGGGCATAGCGATTATTTCTACTTCTAAGGGCATCATGACGGATAAGGAAGCCCGTCGTCATAATGTCGGTGGGGAAATTCTATGTTTCGTACGCTGAGCCTATGTCTCGTGTTGGTAGAAAGCCTATAGCTATTCCATCTGGTGTCAAGGTGAGCTGGCAGGCTCCTGTTTTGACGCTGCAGGGGCCGAAGGGCACTCAGACCTTGCGGCTGCCTGAAGGCTTTTCCATAGAGCAAAGTGATAAAGAGCTGAAGCTCCTGCGCCCCTCCGATGAAAAGCGTGATAGAGCCCTTCATGGAACCTTCCGAGCTCTTATTCAGAATGCTATAGTAGGCATATCCCAAGGCTTTCAAAAAGTGCTGGAGATTGTGGGGATAGGTTACAAAGCAGAGCTGAAGGGAAGCGATGTGCTTCTTTTGACCTTGGGGTATTCGCATGATATAGCTTTTGTTTTGCCTCAAGGGGTCAAAGCTCAGATTGTCCAAGAGCGGGGGCAAAACCTTCGGATTGTTTTGGAAAGTATAGACAAGCAGCTGGTGGGGCAGGTGGCAGCTATGCTACGCAATCTGCGTCCGCCCGATCCCTATAAGGGGAAAGGGGTTCGGTATGCCGATGAAGTTATCAAGCTCAAAGCTGGAAAGGCAAAAGGTAAAGGCAAAAAATAAAAGGTCATGCGAGTGGAGGTGAAGCGCTATCGTCGTTTTCGTATAAAGCGACGCATCCGAAAGAAAGTATTTGGCACGCCGGAGCGTCCGCGTCTTTCGGTATTTCGCAGCAACCGGTATATCTACGCTCAGCTGATAGATGATACTCGTGGGATAACCTTGGCATCAGCCAGTTCCCGCGAGCCAGAGATTCAATCAGCGGGGGGACGGCCTCTGGATCGTAGCCGTCTCGTAGGAATAAAGCTCGCAGAGCGAGCGAAAGCTGCAGGGATTGAAAAAGTCGTTTTTGACCGAAATGGGTACAAATATCATGGCAATGTTCGGGCGCTGGCAGAAGGCGCTCGTGAAGGTGGCTTAATCTTCTAAGTCTATGGCGAAGCGAGTCCTAACAAAAGAGGCTTTAGCTTTGGAGGACCGTCTGGTCTGGCTCAACCGCACCTCTAAGGTAGTCAAGGGGGGGCGTCGATTTGGATTTGCGGCACTGGTAGTGGTTGGGGATAGGCAGGGAGTGGTGGGCTTTGGTTTAGGCAAAGCGGCTGAGGCTAATATCGCCATCGCTAAGGGGGTGGAAGCAGCGAAAAAGAATCTCTATCGCATTCCTCTGCGTCGGACGACGATCCCTCATGCTGTATCCGTGAAGTATGAAGCGACGCGTCTGGTGCTGCGCCCTGCGGCGCCAGGTACAGGGCTGATTGCAGGAGGGGCCGTTCGTGCTGTCTTAGAGGTGCTGGGTGTCCAGGACGTTTTAGCCAAGGTCATTGGCTCCTCTAATCCTCATAATGTTGTGCGGGCTACCTTCAAAGCCCTTATGGAACTGGAAGATGCCGCTTCTATCGCTCAAAGACGAAATATATCTCTTCAAAAAGTTTTTCATGGAACTTATGAAGCAGATTCGGGTACGAGTAACGCAGGTACGAAGTAGTATAGATTGTCCGCGCCGGCAGAAGGAGACCCTTCGGGCGCTGGGCTTGCGTCGTCGGATGCAGACAGTGGAAAAAGAGCTCAATCCAGCCATCATTGGCATGCTTCGGGCAGTGAGCCATCTCGTCAAAATAGAACCAGTATCATGAGCCGACTCTTACATACTCTCAAACCAGCCGCTGGCGCGACTCACAAAGAAAAGCGCATTGGACGCGGGGAAGGTAGTGGGCATGGGGGTACTTCCACGAGAGGACATAAAGGGGACAAGTCCCGTTCGGGGTATAGACTCAAGCGTGGGTTTGAAGGGGGGCAAATGCCTTATCAGCGCCGCATCCCCAAATTCGGCTTTCAGAATCCTTTTCGCGTGGAGTATTTCCCGCTCAACTTAGACCGCGTATCTTCCCTTTTAGAAGCGCATCCCGAGCTTTCGGAGATTACGCCGAGCTGGTTGTATGAGCATGGTGTGGTCCGTAAAGGTGCTCCTATAAAGCTTTTGGCACGAGGGGAGCTCAACCGAGCAGTTACTATTCATGTTCATAAAGCCAGTGCGGCTGCCCAAGCAGCCGTAGAAAAAGTTGGCGGAAAGGTCGTATTTTTATCTACATGAAAGGGCTTATCCAGACCCTTCGCAACATTTTCAGTGTGCCCGAGCTGCGAGAGCGTATTCTTTTCACGCTCTTTTTACTTGCGATATATCGGGCTGCTTCATTCATTATCCTACCGGGGATTGACTCTCAGGTATTGTCGGAGGAGTTTGCGCGTACGCAGGGGATGGGCATCCTTGGCATGTTGAACGCCTTCGTGGGAGGAGCCTTTTCTCGGGGGGCAATTCTCGCCCTGGGGATAATGCCATACATTTCTGCTTCTATCATTATTCAGCTTTTGGCGACGGCTTTGCCCTCCTTGCAGAAGCTCCAGAGAGAAGGAGAAGCCGGCACACGAAAACTCAATCAATATACCAAGTTCCTTACGGTGGGTGTGGTCTTAGTTCAAGGTACTGGCTATTTGGTCAATCTGCGCACCCAGTATGCCTCAGCTATCACTATGTCCCCTACAACTTTTACGATTACCTCCCTGCTTTGCATGCTTGCGGGGACGATGTTCCTCGTGTGGATGGCAGACAAAATCACGGAGAAAGGCTTAGGCAATGGCAGCTCTTTGATTATTGCTATTGGGATTGTGGCGGAGCTACCGCCTGCCTTATTGAATGAAGCTACCTCTAATCCGCCGATGGTCTTTTATATAGAAGTTTTGGCGCTGATGGTAGTGATTGGGGCGGTGGTGCTTCTTCAGCAGGCGGTGCGGAAGATTCCTGTGCATTATGCTCGGCAGATGGCAGGGGGGCGCTATCCAATGGGCTTAGGGGGCGTGGCTTCAACAAGCCACATTCCTCTCAAACTTACCTCGGCAGGGGTGATGCCTATAATCTTTGCTCAGTCGCTTATGTTTCTGCCAGCTACTATCGCCCAATATTTCCCAGAGAGTGATTTTTGGCTTTCTACAGGCAGCTGGTTTGCAGATTACACCAGCTTCGCTTACAATGCATTATTCGTTGTTCTGATAGTGCTTTTCACCTACTTTTATACGGCGATAGCTATAAATCCTCGCGACATTGCGGACCAGATTAAGCGGGCGGGGGGCTACATCCCCGGCATCAAGCCCGGCAAGCCAACTGCTGACTATATAGACACGGTGCTGACACGGATAACTCTCCCTGGTGCTTTTGCCTTAGCAGCGGTAGCCATCTTGCCAGCCTTCGTACGCCTGGCGGGCGTGTCTAATCAGTTTGCCCAGTTTTTCGGCGGAACAACTATTCTAATCATGATAGGGGTCGTGCTGGACACCCTTCAGCAGATAGAAAGTTTCCTGCTTATGCGCCACTATGAGGGTCTTATGAAGACCGGGCGCATTCGCGGTCGCAGCGTAACCGCTCCTGCCCTATGAAATACGAAGGTTGGCCTGTCTACGAAGAGAAGCAGATACGAATCATCGCTGCGGCAGCAGATATACTCAGCCGACTTTTTGGTTATCTAACGCCGCATATAGTGCCGGGAGCAAATACAGCTGAGCTGGATGCGATGGCGGAGGAGTTTATTCGGCGCGAAGGGGCAGAGCCGGCTTTCAAGGGATACCAACCTCCTTTTGAAGACCGTCCTTATCCTTACACGCTCTGCGTTTCTATAGATGAAGAAGTGGTGCATGGGCTTCCTTCGGCCAGCCGGCATCTGGTCTCTGGGCAAATCGTAACAATAGATTGTGGCGTGCGATTGGAAGGGTTTCATGCCGATATGGCTTATACTTTTCCTGTGGGGCAGATTTCTCCGCAAGCCGCAAAGCTTCTTCAGGTAACTCAGGAGTCGCTATGGCGAGGTATTCGTCAAGTCAGAGCGGGGGCTTTCATGGGGGATATTGGACATGCGATATTTGATTATGTCAGAAGCTATAACTTTGCAGTTTCGGATCAGCTAACTGGACACGGTGTTGGAGAAGCTATGCACATGCCACCAGACGTTCCAAACATAGGGAAGCGGGGCAAAGGCGTTCGGCTTCCAGAGAACCTTGTAATTGCTATTGAGCCGATGGTTCATGTCGGCTCTCGCCGCATTTGTAGGGGAGCAGATGGATGGTCTGTTCGGACGAAAGATAAGTCGCTGGCGGCTCATTTTGAGCATACGGTAGTCGTACGGCGTTCAGGGGCGCAGGTTTTGACCTCATTTGAACCTATTCAAAAGGCACTGGCACATGTCTAAAGAAGATTTTATTCGTCTGGATGGCACGATAGAGGAGTCGCTTCCTAATGCTATGTTTCGGGTGCGCTTGGAGAATGGGCATCTGATCCTTGCGCACATTTCTGGTAAGATGCGTAAGAATTTTATTCGGATATTTCCAGGGGACAAGGTTACGGTGGAGATTTCGCCGTACGACCTCACTAAAGGACGAATCATCTATCGCTACAAATGATACTCGTATGAAAGTGAAGGCATCGGTTCGGAAGCGTAGTGCAGATTGCATCGTGGTACGCCGAAAAGGGCGCATCTACATCATAAATAAGAAGAACCCCAAATTCAAACAGCGTCAGGGGTAGTATGGCACGGGTTGCAGGGGTAGATTTGCCGAGAAATAAGCCTGGGTTTATAGCCCTGCGCTACATCTATGGCATAGGTCGGAGTAATGCATGGGATGTTCTATCTCAGGCGCAGGTAGACCCGCGCAAACGTGTCTCTGAGTGGACAGAGGAGGAGATTGGGCGGATTCGCTCGGTGATTGAGCAGGGCTATACGGTAGAGGGGCAGCTTCGGGCAGAGGTTCAAATGAATATCCGCCGTCTTATTGAAATAGGGTCTTATCGGGGGATGAGGCATAAGCTGGGGCTGCCCGTACGAGGACAAAGAACTCGTACAAATGCCCGAACCCGTAAGGGTAAGCGCAAAACTGTGGCAGGAAAGAAGAAAGCACCTAAGAAGTGATAGTCTATGGCTTCTACGGACAAGAAGGGTAGAGCACGCAAAAAGCTTAAAGTCGCTCCAGAAGGTCGGGTGTATATTCAGGCGACCTTCAATAATATCATTATCACTTTTACCGATGCTGCAGGGAATGTGATAGCCTGGAGCTCTGCAGGTAAAGCGGGGTTTCGGGGTTCCAAAAAGAATACTCCCTATGCGGGACAGGTAGCAGCGCAAGATGCGGCGAAGGTAGCCTATGAAGCAGGGCTTCGCACCGTAGATGCCTATCTCAAAGGCACTGGCTCTGGGAGAGAAGCAGCTCTCCTTGCCATAGAGAGCGCCGGCATCCACGTGCGCAGCATAAGGGATATCACACCTATCCCGCATAACGGCTGTCGTCCGCCAAAACCCAGACGAGTCTAATTATGGCACGATATACCGGACCAAGGCTTCGTATCTCAAGGCGTTTTGGGGAACCGATTTTCGGTCCTTCACGGACCCTTAGCCGAAAAAATTATCCCCCAGGTATCCATGGGCGGTTTCGGCGGAGTAGCAAGCTGAGTGAGTATGGCCGCCAGCTTATGGAGAAGCAAAAAGCTAAAGCTATCTATGGTGTATTAGAGCGGCAGTTTCGGCGATTTTTTGAGAAAGCCTCTCGGATGAAAGGCAACACGGGGGAGAACCTCCTCCAGCTTTTGGAGCGCAGGTTAGACAATGTCGTTTACCGAATGGGGTTTGCTCGGACGCGTCCTGCTGCCCGTCAGCTCGTGTCTCACGGACACATCCTCGTAAACGGAAAGCGTGTGAATATCCCATCTTATCTGGTCTCGCCAGGGGATGTCATCTCACTCACTCCTAAAGCTCGACAGATTCCAGAGTTTCAAAAGGTTATAGAAGCCAGCCGCTCTAAATACCCTTGGATAGAGGTGCGCAAGGCGGAGTTTTCGGGAACCTTCTTGTACATTCCGTCCCGAGCGGAAATCCCAGAAAATATCCAAGAGCGTCTAATAGTTGAGTTATATTCCAAATAAAGTCGTCGTATGCAGCTGACAGCTCCTTTAGTTTTGCCAGAAGTTTTTGAGGTGGTGGAGGAGAGCAGGTACTTTGGGAAGTATGTCTTTCGTCCGTTGGAGCCTGGCTTTGGTATCACGGTGGGAAATGCTCTACGACGAGTGCTCCTCTCCTCCATAGAGGGCTACGCAATCGCCACTCTCAAGATACCTAACGTGCATCATGAGTTTAGCGCGATTGATGGGGTGATGGAAGATGTGGTAGATATTGTGCTTAATCTCAAGCAGGTAGCCCTGCGCCCGAAATCGGAGGACGCCCCTGATCGTATCTTCATTGAGGTACGGGATAAGGAAGTATTCACGGCTGGGGACCTTATGGAACAAACCCCCTACTACGAGGTAGCCAATCCCGAGCTTGTGATTATGAACTTAGATCGTTCAGCCGTTGTTCAAATGGAAATGCTGATTGCTAAAGGGAGAGGCTACCGGCTTGCTGAGGAAAACAAAACCCTCCTTCGGGGGAAAATAGATCTTCACGAGATTGTTTTGGACACGAGCTTTTCCCCCGTGCTGCGGGTGGTGCCTCGGGTGGAGACTATTCTCTATCGTGAGCGGGCAGACTACGAGCAGCTCACTTTAGAGATAGAAACCAAAGGAAATGTAACGCCGCGTGAGTGCCTCTACGCTGCTACTAATATCCTTCTGGAGCATTTTTCTCGCCTCTTGGGTACTCCTCGTATTTCAGAACCTTCTAAGGCTTCTGCTCCTGCTGCCTCTTCTTCCAACGATATCTTGAAGGTTCTCTTGACACCTATAGAAGATGCCGAGCTTGGTCTTACGGCGACTGGATTTAGTTCTCTCAAGAATGCGGGGATTTTGCGGCTGATAGACCTTGTCCAGCTCCAGCCTAAAGATTTGGAGCATTTTAGGGGGATTGGGCGAGAAAGTATAGAAAAGATAGAGGCCTACCTTTCCAAGTTGGGGCTGCGGTTAGGCATGGACGTCTCAGTGTATAAATCTCGCATAACAAAGTAACCTTATGCGCCACGGTGATACCATCAATAACTTAGGACGGAAGAAAGCGCACCGAAAGGCCCTTTTGCGGAATTTGGCGCTTTCTCTCATTCAACATAAACGGATTATCACTACGCTGGCAAAGGCTAAAGCCCTTCGGCGGTTTATAGAGCCTTTATTGACCCGTGCCAAGGTGGATACTACCCACAACCGGCGCGTGCTTTTTAGCTATCTACAGCACAAAGAAGCCATAAAGGAGCTGTATAGTACTATTGCTCCAGCTATTATGCAGCGACCAGGCGGCTATACCCGAGTGCTTAAGCTTGGTCCGCGCCATGGAGATGGCGCGGAGATGGCGCTGATAGAACTCGTGGACTTCAATCCCTACTTGGCTGGGGAGTCTCTTTCCCGAACCAAAGGCACGCGCCGCCGTCGTCGCTCAAAGTAGAATTTTTTCCTTTATCTTTGCCTTCCCTGACGCCCCCTTAGCTCAGCGGTAGAGCAACTGATTTGTAATCAGTAGGTCGGCGGTTCGAATCCGTCAGGGGGCTCAGTGTACCACTGCCCTCGTCAAAGGGCCAGCTTTTAAAGGGTCGGCTTTATCTAAGAAAGCCCTTAGGGAAGAGTAGGCTCTGGGGTTGGCATCAGAGACTCTGAAGGGAGATAGGCCCGTTCGTACAGGGTAGAAAAGGCTTTTTGAGCCGTCTCTTGGAGATTTGCAGAAGTAAGGGATAAAGCGACTTCTTGCCATCCATGCAAATCAAAGAGAGCACCCATATCCAAAATGGAGCGTCCCTGAGCGCTGAGGCGGAACCCCGGACTTTCCCACGCGAGGGCTTGCTTTCCAAGAAAGCCCCGACGGAGGTCTTTTAGTTTTTTCTCGGAGAGGCGTTTATCCATAAGCTCTTTTAGCTGGGTAAGGACGACCTCACGGGCAGAAGTCCAAGCCTCTGGTGATAGCCCTGCATAAATCCCCCAAACGCTTCGGTCGGGATAGCCGTAGAAAAAGGTATAGACGTTATAGCACCACCCATACTTTTCCCGCAGGAGTCGAAAAAGCCTGCTGCTCATGCCTCCTCCCAGTTCATGGAGAAGGAGCTGGAGAGCTATACTTTCTTTCCAATCGTAGAGGGAAGGGCCCAGCCCTCCTATCACTAAGTGTGCTTGTTGTGTGCGCCGCCCTACGTGAAGAGCAGCGGGGGGGGCTACCTTTTCCAAAGTCCATGGAATAGATACTGTTGGATACTCCCCTGTCCATGGGGTGCGCTTCAAAATGCCCAGAGTCTCCCGTACTGATAACGGCCCTGTAAGCATCAGAACAAAGGGGCTCTTTTGCAGGTAATCTTCATAGAACCGCCGAATGTCCTCTGCAGAAATAGCCCTAATAGACTCGGGATAGCCTATGATAGGATGGCGCAACCCCCCTTCAGTAAATATCTGTTCCTCAAAATGGTCCAAAAGCGACTCCTCAGGAATGTCTTCATACATAGCTTCCTCTTCCAGAATAACTTCTCGCTCCTTTTCCACCTCTTTTTCGGGGAAGGTGGCTTCACGGTATAGCTCATAAAGCGTAGAGAGAGCCGTGTAAAGGAAGTGAGGGGCTATACGCACTTCTATACCCATCTTGTCTTTTGTAGTAAAGGCGTTGAGCTCGCCGCCGAGCCGCTCTATGCGATGAGAGAGAGCCTGCGCTGAGCGCCGTTTGGTGCCCTTGAAGAGCGTATGTTCCAAAAAATGGAGAAGCCCTTCTTTCTGGGGCGGGTCATGACGGCTGCCTACGTTCCATAAAAGAAGGGCGTATATGCTTGTCGCATGGGGACGCTGCCAGTACCACACTCGAGGGGCAAGCTGTTCCATGGGGGCAAAGGTAGTGTCTCTCAAGAGGGGATAGCATGGATATAATGAATCCTTCCGCCCTTTCGCCGCTGAAACTCTGTTTCAACATATGCTGCCGGGTCAGCCTCCTCAGGCTGAAGATCGGACGTAGCTTGGACGATTTGCCAATGACTCTGCGAAAGCTGCTCTAAGCTATACAGATAAAGCGCCTCATCGTCTGTGCGAAAGAAAAGAGCTCCACCAGGGGAGAGAATAATCCTATAGATTCGTAAAAACTTTGGGTGGAGGAGCCGATGTTTTTCGTGACGCTTTTTAGGATAGGGGTCTGGGTAGTTTAGCCAGATGATGGAGACTTCCGCTGGAGCAAAATGAGCTTCTAATGTGAGGGCATCTCCGTGCCAGAAACGCACATTAGGAAGAGCAAGCTGGGAAGCTGACCGACAGCCGGCGTACAGGCGGTCGGCTCGCCGATCTAATCCTATAACGAGACTTTCAGGATAACGCTGAGCCATATAAACCGCAAACTCGCCTTTACCACATCCTATTTCTAAGATAAGAGGGGTTTCGGGGGGGACTCCCATGGAGCTTCGCCATGTGCCAGGTTTGGGGACGTTTTCGCCATAGAGAGCATAAGGAGATTCTAAGTAGCGTCGTTTTTTTTTCCAATTTGCCCAGCACGGGGGCAAAGCTACTGGGTTAGGGGAAGTTGGGGCGGCG
>JANXDD010000028.1:0-9390 GCA_025059915.1 Bacteroidia bacterium
TTCCAAAAATCTACATGCCTGCATCCACACACTACCGAAGCGAAAGTACTCCCTCTTCAATAAATTCCCCCAGATTTTCTTTGCCTACATGAGCATATTCCATAGCCTCAGAAGAGTCTTTCGCAGCTCCCTCCGGTCCACGATAAGGTCTATAAAGCCATGTTCTAACTGAAACTGAGCTTGCTGGAAGCCGGGGGGTAAGTCTTTCCCTGTAGCTTCTCGAATAACCCGCGGTCCAGCAAATCCGATAAGGGCCCCCGGTTCCGCAATGTTGATGTCCCCCAGCATGGCGAAGCTCGCTGTAACGCCTCCCATCGTAGGGTCTGTAAGGACAGAAATATAGGGCAGACCAGTTTTGGCATATTGAGTGAGCCATGCAGCTGTTTTCGCCATTTGGACGAGGCTTAGAGAACCCTCCATCATCCGAGCTCCTCCACTTCGGGAGATGAGCAGAAGTGGTAGTCGGTTTTCTGTAGCATATCGGATAGTTCGGGCGATTCGCTCGCCTACCACGCTGCCCATGCTACCCCCAATGAAGCCAAAATCCATTACACCCACGGCGACAGTATAGTTCCCAATCTTTCCCACAGCACAGCGTACCGCTTCACTCAAACCCGTCTTTTTCTGAGCTTCGGCAAGCCTTTGGGTATAAGGGCGAGTATCTACGAAGCCTAAAGCATCCACGGGAAGAATTTCCTCAAACAAAACCTCATACTTTTCCTCTCCAAAGAGAATTCGGAAGTACTCTTTGCTGCCGATGGGGAAGTGGTAGCTGCAATAGGGGCACACATACTCGGATTGCATGAGCTCTTTGATGTGGATAGGCTTTCCACAAGAAGGGCACTTGACCCAGAGTCCATCTGGCGCCCCTATTTTTTCTGTGGAAGCCGTGCGGATGCCTTCTTCTTTCCGCAGGTACCAGGTCATTTTAGTCAAAGTTAGCAAAGGAGACCCGACGGTGCAGGGTAAAGCTAAGAGGGAGAGCTGTCGCCGCCGCCGCCCCCCGTACGACTAAGCTGCGGCCAGCAAAAGCGGGCAGAATCCAGTATAGCCCTTCCATAATCAGCCCATTTACGAAGTACATGATTCCCACCACTATAAGGAAGCGCAGTAGCTGCCTCTCCCACAGCGGGTCAGTGCTTCGGAATACCCATCGGCGGGTCAGAATAAATCCTACGGTTATCCCTGTAGTGAAGCTCACCGCCAAGGCTACCCAGTGCCAAATGCTTAGAAACCGCAGACCAGAATAAATCCCAATATCCAGTAGGGTTCCAAGTCCGCCAACTACGATATAGCGCCGCAGCTGTACATTTGACCAAAGATGCCAGAGGTGCTCCTTCACGCCGCAAAGCTACGGAAAGCCTACGAGGGGCGACCTATTTTGGAGGATATAACCTTTTCGCTGGAGGAGGGGAAGTTTTATGCATTGGTAGGGCACTCTGGCTCTGGGAAGACAACGCTTCTGTACCTTTTGGCTTTGCTGGAGCAGGCTGATGCCGGGGAAATCTACTGGAGAGGGGAGTCACTTCGGGGCCTGTCGCCTGCCGCCGCAGCCGCTTGGCGGGGACGACATGTCGGCTTCGTATTCCAGTTTTTTCACCTTATTGCTGAGCTCAAAGTCTGGGAAAATGTAGTTCTGCCAGCGGTGCTTCAAGGGCAGAGCTTTCACTCTCATAAAAAGAGAGCTTTAGAGCTCCTGAGTAAAGTAGGACTTCAAGACAAAGCCGAGGTCCTTCCTATCCGACTTTCTGGGGGGGAGCAGCAGCGCGTAGCAATTGCCAGAGCTTTATTTCTCTCGCCTCCCCTGCTTTTAGCTGATGAGCCTACGGGCAACCTGGATAATGAACAAGCTGAACGAGTGTGGAGCTTATTTCTGGATTTGACTCGGCAGCTGGGAACGACTGTCCTGGTAGCCACTCATAACCTTGCCTTAGCAAATAGTGCAGATCAGATTTTCTACTTACAGGGGGGACGACTGCGTCAAAATCTCTAACTTTGTCGCATGGGAAAAGGTGATAGACGCACTCGCCGTGGTAAAATATGGCGAGGTACCTACGGGAAATTCAGACCACGAAAGCCCAAAAATAAACACCCGCTGCCAGGCACAGTGCCGCAGCCCCCTGTGCAGGCATGAGTCGCGTCCTGACAGGGATTCAGAGTTCAGGCAAGCCGCATTTAGGAAACCTACTTGGTGCCATCTTGCCTGCTATAGAGCTGGCGGATGCGCAGGCAGAGCCGGCTTTTCTTTTTATTGCTGACCTTCATGCCCTTACCACTATACGAGACCCTGCTGTCCTGCGGGAAAATACTTACGCAGTAGCAGCTACTTGGTTGGCAGCGGGGCTCAATCCCAAGCGCCACGTATTTTTCCGACAATCGGATGTCCCAGAAGTATGCGAGCTTGCATGGTATCTGGGATGCCTCACTCCCTATCCCATGTTGGCAAATGCTCACTCTTTCAAAGAAAAGTCCGCCAATCTCGCCGAGGTATCCGCAGGGCTTTTCACTTATCCTGTTCTAATGGCAGCTGATATTTTGCTTTATCAGACTGAACTTGTTCCTGTGGGTAAGGATCAGAAGCAGCATTTAGAGATTACACGGGATATTGCGGGGGCTTTCAATCGCATCTATGGGGAGCTCTTTACTTTGCCGGAGCCCATTTTCCGAGAGGAGGTTATGGTCCTGCCAGGGATAGATGGGCGAAAAATGAGCAAAAGCTACGGCAATACCTTAGACCCGCTGGGCGACCTCAATGAGCTCTACAAACGAGTCAAGCGGATTGTTACGGATTCGACTCCCATAGATCAGCCGAAAAATCCTGATACTTGTACGGTTTTCAAGCTTTATTCTGTGGTAGCGCCGCCGGCGGCGGTGGAGGAGATGCGGCAGCGGTATTTGGCGGGGGGCTATGGCTACGGTCAAGCCAAAGAAGCCCTCTATGAGGCGCTCCGAGAAAGGTTTGCTCCACAGCGTGAGGCTTATCAGCAGTGGATCTCCGACAAGGAAGCATTAGAGGCGATTCTCAGAGGGGGGGCGGAAAGAGCCCGCAGTGAAGCTCAAAAGACTTTGCAGAAGGTGAGAGAAGCCCTTGGATTGCGCTCAGCGGTGGCTTCTGGTTTCCGTGTCTGAGGCCTCTATCTTCTTCAGGTTACGGCGACGCCTATCAGTTGGATAAAAGCTTTTGCGTAAGCGCAGACCTGCTCCTTGACTTGTCGCCCCAGCACTCCCCCACATGAAGGTTTGTCGGCTGAAGCCTTCTACTTCCAGTTGCCATTGGGTGGGCTGCGTAACTCGCTTAGGGTAAATCCTATACCGAGCCGAAAGATTTCCCAGTGCGGCGGTATTTTGCCCTGGTCCTACGAGTACCCCATCCCGTTCCAGCGTAAATCGCTGGCCTAAGTTGAGGCGCAAACGGGCTGAAAGTTCATTCCACTCCCCAAGCGAAAAAGCCACCCCTACCTGATTGCCCAAGGCATGTCCTACCCAGCTTGCCAGCTGGGCTGACAAAAACTCCGCCAACGTAGAACTCACCCCTGAGCTTACTTGTTGAGTGCCGAAGCCCTGCTCAAGGGGCACAAACGTCCCCAAAACAAGTAAGGCAAAGACCTGCCTATTTCGCTCTTGCTCATCTGTGGCAAGCCGCTGAAGAAAAAGATTGACCAAAGGAGTCGGCGTGCCAGATAGGGAGGGCACCTCTATTTGGAATTTCATCAAAGGGGACAGGAGGAGCCCCTGCAAATACACCCTCAGCTCCACAGGAACAGTATAGGAAAAAGAGGTATCTATCATCCGCAGAGAAGTAAATGTCCGATATGTCGCCGTAATGTCCATTCGCCCCTGATAGAGGTTTCCATCCCAGGTGATGCGGCTGCCAGGCTCCAGGGATAGCTTTTTAGAAGCGATGCCTTGAAGGTTAACCCGATACTCGCCACTTTGCACCTCATAGGAGCCAGATAGAGTAGTCTGTCCTGTTCGGTCTATGGAAAAAAGAAGATTAGCTGTTCCTTGGGCAAAAATTTCATCCCCCGTTCGTTCATCAAAGAGCAGGTGAAATCGCGCCTCTGGCACCGAGCGAATCCCTATGCGAACATCCACCCCAGTAGGAGCTACAATGGTGGGAATCGTATCTTTCTCTTCAAGCACCTTGACGAAACGCACATGTTCTGCTCCAGAGCTTCGTTCGTAGGTGCGCAGGGGAAGGGTCAAGTCTGTATTTCCAGAGAAAAGAACTTCTCCACGTATAGCAGGCTGATTCCATGGACCTGTGATAGTGATATTTCCTTGCTCTATTTCCGCTCGTCCGTACAGGTAAGCATCGCTTGCAGCAGATGAAGCTGCCAGCAGGAATGACCTATCACGTACTTGAGCTTTGAGATTGAGGTAAGGAGAGCTCCATTGGCGCAGAGCAACGTAGCCTGTGATATAGCTGCGTTTGCCCTGCACCTCCCGAAGCTCCAGCCCCGGAAAGTATAGCGTATCTCCCCGAAGGCGCATAACCCCCTCCACGACATAAACCACACGGGTGAGGGGCATGTAAAAGCTCAGATTATCACAAAAAATCTCCCCAAAGAGCAAGGGACTCTCTAACTTTCCACGAACGATTAGCCTCTGTGCCAGAAGGGTTCCCTTAGGGTTTTGGATATATTCGCCGAGAAATGGTATAAACCACTCCACAGGCAGCCGTACGGAACGCAGCTCCAAATAAAGGGGATCAGTTGAGCTATTCAATGCGTAGCTACCTTTGGCATGCAGGTAAGGTGTATTCCCTTGACGCACAGATACTTGGAAGGTAATAGAATCTGCGGAAGGCTCGCCCGCCACTTGTATGTAAGGATAGGCTTGCCCTTTATACCGAAGCGAGTCTATCTCTAAAGCAAATCGGGGACCTCGTTCCTGCTCCTGCCAGAGAAGGGATGCCCGACCTTGGATAGGAATATCCTGCCCCACAAGCTTGGCTCCTATCTCCAGAGGAAAGCGATAGAGGGAAACTTCTAATCGCCCTTCTGTGTGAGAAAGGTGAAGCTGAGCCTCTGAGCTGCGGAGAGCAAGCGCAGATAAGCTCCAATCCCCTTTTTCCCAGTTGATTAGGATAGGAGCTGCCTCCTCAAACCTCCAACGCTCCCCCCCTATAGCCAGCATGGAGGCTTCAGAAAGGATTTGGAGGCGAAGCAGCTGGGCTTTATATTCCCACCGAAGTTTCAAGTCTATGGTGTCTTTCCGTTCAGACAGAAAAGCTTCCACGAGACTGACTCCCTCCGTCCAGGTCCCTTTCATATGAGCGCTGAGGGCCTCATAAGCAAGGTAAGCTTGTCCTTTTACAGAGCCTATCTCAGCTTCAAGGGAGTCTTGTCGTAAGTAGAGGGTAAGGTAGGGAGCCGACAACTGCAGGTCCTTCCACTTTAGGGTATCTATCACTACATGTAGCACACCGGAGGGGACCGAGCTGTCCGCCTGCATAAAGAGATGAGCTCTTACTCTGCTAATAGAAAGGCTTTGAGGCACTCCCAGCAGAGCCTCCCACACAGGGCTTCCAATGTGAATTTGGGTTTCTATTTTCCAGGAGGCTAAAAGTGTATCGGGAACGGTCGTGTCGCCCCGAAGCCAGCGCTCTATCCAGAGCGGTAGATGGCGCTGCCAGCTCCCTTCTGCATAGAGAGAAAGCTCCACAGCCCTACCTCTCAAGCTGTACTTTTTTCCTTCCTCGGCTGAGATAAAGAGGGCTCCTAATGTATAGGTAGTCTCCGGATGTTGCCAGCGCAGCTTTTGGATAGAGAGAGTAGCGTGTCCTTCAGCCCAGGGAATGCCTTTTCCCTGGACTGCGAAGTCCCCTCTAAGGGTGCCCATGCTTCCCCACAGTGAAGCCGCTAAGTCTGTGAAAGTTCCTTCCCCCTGATACTCCCCATTCAAACCAAGAGGCAGCGAACCCTCATACTGAAAAGCGAGATAAGGCGTTTGTGCAGCAAAAAAACCTCGGGCGGTGCCGTTTTGGAGCGTTGAGAGGGTTTGTATGTGCCACAGGCGTGTATCCTTGTCCTTGCCTGAAAGGTTCAAATCTACCTCTGCTTCTATCCTTTCTAAGGCAAACCCTTTTCCTTTCACTTTGACTGTGCCAGAGAGGTCTTGGACGAAAGGCTTTGTTAGAAGCTGGGTAAGGCTCCAATCAAAGCACTGAGCGAAAAAAGTATAGTGCCAGGAGGTGTCTTGATTTAGCGTGAGGGAGAGGTAGATGCCTTCTGCCTGAAGGTCAGTAGCATAGAAGCCTATGCGTCCTGCATGAGTTCCGCGTAGCCTCCAGCGGTAGGAGGTGTTGAGCAGAGGAGGAAGCTCGCCCAAATCAGACAGGGTTTTCTGTACATCGTGGAGGGTGAAGCTGGCTTCGTGTAGCGTAAAATTCCATTGCAGCTTTTTAGGGCGAGCGTAATGGATAATCTTCCCTGAGCCGTACAAGTAAGATTCAGGGGAAAGTCTAAGAAGCAGCGGTTCGGCACGCAGGTGATAAAGGTCCCCTTGAATATGCAAATCTGCTTCAAAGGAGCCTCGCAGAGGGAGATTTTCTCCAGCAAAAACGCTGAGGTCTTCCCACGCTAATCTTCCTTTGAGGTGGGCAAAGAAAAGCTTGGTCTCTGTGTTTCTAAAGAGCTTATCCAGCCCTTCCAATGGGAAGCGCCCTTGACCTGTAAGGGTACTTTGCCCGACTTGAAGGTGAAGATAGGGTATGACCGTACTATCGGGATAGGCTTGGAGAGTGAGCTGGAGCTGGGCCAGCTTTAGCTGGGAGTGTGCTTCATAGAAGCTCAAATGCTCAGCTTGAGCAAAAAGGTAGCCCTGACCTTTCCATTCTACTTGTCCGCGCAGTTCTAAGGAATCTATGAGAAGATTGGCATATTGCAGGTAGCCTGGCCGCGGCTCTATCTCCTCCTTTTTCGCTGTGGAGTCTATCCAGTGAAAGCGCCCATTATGCAGCTCTAAGCTGCTCAGACTCACCTCCCAACGACTGGGTTTGGGAGGAGTGGTATCGGTGCTGGGAAAAAGTCTATCTACATTTACGATGCCTGAGCGGTCAGTGTAGATATACACTTCAGGTGTGTTTAGCTTTATTGAGGAGAGGGGGAGGCGCCAGCGTCCCAGCCATATTCCCCGCCAAAAAGCCGACGGATACCAGACCAGGGTAACCTCTTTGACCTGAATGAAAGGCTGGCAGGCTTTGTCATACATCCTAAATCCTTCCAGAGAGATATGAGCGATTCCTGAGAGGCGAAGGCTGCGCAGCTCTACATCTGTCTCCAGAACCTCAGAAAGCAGAGCTACTATCCACCGACGAGCAAGGGCTTGGCCTTTTTCAGAAGAAAGGAGAAGATGCAAACTCAGAAGCCCTCCGAGCCACAAACCCACCCCTCCTACTATAGTCCATAGAAAAAACTGCCCAACCCCTCGTAGGACTCGTGCCCAGAGCCGGAGTCGAACCGGCACGGGGTCGCCCCCACCAGTTTTTGAGACTGGCGCGTCTACCTGTTCCGCCATCTGGGCCTCATAGCAAAGGTAAGCCTTTTCTCTTCTTCATAGTGTTTTACTTAGCTGTATGCGATTGCTTATCGGCGCCATAGCGACTGGTATCATCCTGGCTTTTCTCCTCATGAGCTTAGGAGAAGAGATGACCATATACACAGACTTTCAGACCGCCGCTCAAAATCCCTCTAAAACCTATCATGTAGTAGCGGAGTGGGTGGAAAGGGAGCAAAGCTACTACGACCCTCGCCGAGATATTTTTTACTTCAAAGCCAAAGACTCTTTGGGCATCGTACGCCCCGTCATCTATCCCGACCCTAAACCTATCAACTTTGAAGCGGCGCAGCGAGTGGTACTCATTGGAAAGTATCAAGATACGGCATTTTTTGCCGAAAAAATCCTCATGAAGTGCCCATCTAAGTATAAAGAGGGGGCTACTTCTTCTCCAAGCGCTTCGTTATCTTTACCGTAGGGAGGCTTGGCTCTCAGTTGAGCTGATGGTATTCTTGGAGTACTTTTAGGGAACAAATAGCTAACTTTGAGATATAGGGTTAGTCGCATGGGCTGTCTTGTCCTGGCGCCAGCGGATAGAGCTCATCTTACGCGTAGGTGTAGCTTTTGCTCCCTTCATTTTACTTGCTCTTCCAGCAGATTTTTTTTGACAATGGACCGCCTTTATGTCTTTCAAAGCTGATTTTAGATACAGAGTGTCCGGGATGTGGTCTTACGCGAGGAATCCAACATCTTATTCATCTCGAATGGGCACAAGCTATGGAATACAATCCACGGGTTTTGATTACCACGCCTATTCTCTTTTGGCTTTGGATCAAGAACCTGCTGTACTTGCGGCAATTTACAGCGTACTAAATGCATTGCAATAGCAGGAGAGTCGGTATGCTTTTCCACAAGCTTGTGAAAGACAGATTCCATACTCATGTGAGGGTACGTACTACTTTGCTATCGGGATTCTTTTCCTTAGCACGAGCGCGGCAGTGGCAATGTCTGTGGCTTCTGTAGGTGCATAGGCCTACTTTCGGGGGCTTTGGGTATCGCAGTGGAAAGGTCTGAGTAGAAGAGATGGAAAATATCCCTACTCCAAAAATCAAGACTCTTATAGGAAGCCCCGTAAATGCTCTACTAAAGGGATTGCTGATAATGCTGGCTATCCTTATCCCTGATTAGCTATAGCACCTACAACAAAACTGGAATGCTAAGCGTGTAAGTCTCACATTCTACTACGCCTTTTCGCATGCCTCAGAGGGATTATTCATGCTGTCATAATCATATTAGCTTGAATTTCCTATCTCAGCACGGGAGGGCATGGATGCCTCGCTTTTTTATTTTGCAAAAGAGAAATTTATACGCTTGAACTTTATACAACTACTCCTTCTCGGAAGCGGTAGAGCTGGTCGCGCAGGCGCGGCACAAAACCTGCTGCCCGAATAACCTCCTGAAGTTCCTTTGCATTAAATCTATATCGGGCTCCTGCCGCAGAAACAACATTCTCTTCTATCATAATAGACCCCATATCATTGGCTCCGGCGTAAAGGCAAACCTGCGCAATCTCAGGCCCCACGGTAAGCCACGAGACTTGGATATTTGGGATGTTTGGCAGCATGAGGCGAGAAAGAGCTAACATGCGCACGTATTCATGCGCTGTTACCTGGTTGCGAATGCCGCGCAATCGTCTGAGCTTTGTCCCCTCATCTTGAAAAGGCCAAAGGATAAACGCAGTAAATCCATAGCTTCCTTCTGGCTTTTCTGCTTGTAGGGTACGAATCTTTACGAGGTGTATCATGCGCTCCTCTATGGTTTCTATATGCCCAAACATCATCGTAGCGCTGGTGGGGATATTGAGGCGGTGAGCGGTGCGCATAACCTCTA
>JANXDD010000028.1:9400-21849 GCA_025059915.1 Bacteroidia bacterium
TCTAACCATTCTTCTGCGGTGCATTTACCTGCAGAAATGATGCGTCGCACTCTATCCACTAAAATCTCAGCCCCTGCCCCCGGTAGAGAGTCCATTCCCGCTGCCCGAAGCCTTCTCAAAGCCTCCTCGTAGGATATCCCGTCTCTCTGGCAGATATGTACAATCTCCGGAGGGCTCAGGGCATGAAGACGAAGGGTGGGGTACCACGATTTGAGCTTCCGAAATAGCTCTTCGTAATATTCTATCCCTAAATCTGGATGATGCCCTCCTTGGAGAAGGAGCTGGTCTCCCCCTAATGCAAGGGTCTCTTCTATCTTTCTCTTATAGGTTTCGTCATCGGTAATGTATCCCTCGGGATGCCCGGGAGGGCGAAAAAAATTGCAGAATTTGCAGTTGGCTACGCAGATGTTGGTGGTATTTACATTTCGGTCTATTTGCCAAGTAACGATGTCTGGGGTATCGGCTTTGAGGCGCAAGCGCAGCGCATGAGCATATGCCATGAGCAAGGGGAGGGGAGCTTCGTGATAAAGATAAACGCCCTCGTCTACAGAGAGAAACTCGCCTTCTAAAGCAGCTTCTAAGAGGGTGGTAACTCTTGTCATTTCTTTCACAAACAAAAAAAGGCTCTGAGAAAGAGCCCTCTCTGTTGCGGGGGTGGGATTCGAACCCACGACCTTCGGGTTATGAGCCCGACGAGCTACCACTGCTCTACCCCGCGATGCACCGCAAAGGTACAACTTTTCTCTAAAAGTCAAGAGGGGATTAAGGAGAAGCTGTACCTTCGTGGGGTATGTTCAGCTACCTACTGATAGCCCTTTTAGTGCTTCTGCTCATCTCCAGTCTGAAGGTACTTCCAGAGTACCAGCGGTTAGTTGTTTTACGCTTAGGGCGAGCTTTACCGCAAGCCAAAGGGCCAGGACTTGTCATAGTTATTCCTGTCATAGATACGCCTATTCGGGTGGACTTGCGAGAGCGCATCATGGAGATTCCAAAGCAGACTTGCATCACGCGGGATAATGCCCCCATTTCCATAGACTTTTTGATATACCTGCAGATTGTTGACCCTTTGGCTTCTGTGGTGAATGTTCAGAATGTTTTTCAGGCGACCGAGGGCTTAGCAACTACGACATTGAGGGCGGTGATTGGGGACATTGCGCTGGATGATGTGCTTTCTAAGCGAGATGAAATTAACCAGAAGCTGCGGGTCAAGCTGGATGAGGTTACGCATCGGTGGGGCGTCCAAGTGAATGCGGTAGAAATCAAGGAAATTCTCCCCCCAGCGGAGGTTCAGGAATCTATGACCAAGCAGATGGCTGCAGAACGCAATCGCCGGGCGATGGTAACCGAAGCCGAGGGAATGAAGCAATCTCAAATCCTTAGAGCGGAAGGGGAAAAGACTGCGCGCATATTAGAGGCTGAGGCACAAAAAGAAGCCCTTATTCTGCAAGCAGAGGCTCAGCGTCAAGCCCAGCTTCTGGCAGCGGAAGGATACGCCCTCGCCCTCCAAAAGCTGGCAGAGTCAGCGCGCATGGCCGACCAGAATACTATGCTGCTTCAATATCTGGAAATGCTCAAAGCGCTCGGACAGTCTGCCTCCACTAAGTGGATCTTACCTGTGGAGATCACTACCCTCGCTCGGCAGGTAACCGACATGGTCTCTAAGCAAAAGCCTTCTTCCTAAGCTTGACGTGCTTCCCCTCAGAGACGTCAATCCTTCCCGAACCTTTCCGCTGCTTACCTTTTTCATCATAGGGCTAAATGTATGGTTCTTTTGGGAGAACTATCAAAGTAGTGAGGCTTTTGCGGAAGCTTTGTTAGAGTATGGTTATATTCCGGCGGAGCCGTTTTCTATAGAGAGGGTGCTGACTTCTATGTTTATGCATGGAAGTTGGGCCCACCTCCTCTTCAACATGTGGGCGCTCTGGGTCTTCGGAGATAATGTAGAAGATGCTCTGGGAAAGGTAGGGTATCTCGTGCTGTATTTGACTTCGGGATTGGGGGCGCTTGTTACTCATGTCGTTTTGTATTCGCATTCAGAGGTGCCGGTGGTAGGGGCCTCTGGAGCTATATCAGGGGTGATGGGTGCTTACTTAGTGCTTTTCCCCCATGCAAAGATTTGGACTTACGTTCCTCCTTTCTATTTTACTCGGTTGTCTGCTCAGTTTTTCTTGATTATGTGGTTTGTGCTTCAGCTTGTTCAGGGGATACTGGATAAGTTTGCGGATATTTTTTTAGGGGCGGCGGGGGGGATTGCCTTTGCGGCTCATGTTGGCGGCTTTGTAGTGGGGTGGGTCCTGGCTCTTCTTATGCGTTCGGGGAAGGGGGATAGAGAGGGTCCTTTTGATTACCTAAGTTGAGCCGCTCTACTTTTGCAGGTGTGAAAGCCCTTCTCCTTACAGGTCCGAGCGGTTCTGGAAAAACTACCATTGCTCAGCTTCTTTTGCAGAAATATGAGAATCTTGCTTTCTCCATCTCTGCCACTACTCGTCCGCCTCGTACGGGCGAGGTGCATGGGAAAGATTACTACTTTCTCTCTGAGGAGGAGTTTGATAGAGAAATTGAGCAGGGAGGCTTTGTAGAATGGGAGCGTCTCTTTTCTGGCTACCGCTACGGCACCCTTTACCGCGAACTGGAGAGGATAGAAGCCCTTGGTAAAGTCGCTCTTTTTGTCAAGGATGTGAAAGGAGCCCTCTCGCTGAAAAAAGTATTAGGAGAAAAGCTCACGACCGTTTTTCTCGTGCCTCCTTCTATAGAGGCACTCCGAGAAAGGCTTCTTACTCGCGGAATCAGTAGCGTGGCAGATTTAGAGGAAAGGCTTGTTCGTGCAGAAGAGGAACTGCGCATGCTTCCCCAGTTTGACTTTGTCCTTTACAACGATGAAATCTCTCGGGCAGTTCAGAGGTTAGAAAGGCACATTATCGGCAGGCTTTTATGAAAGTGGGGCTTTTTTTCGGCTCTTTCAATCCCATTCACATGGGGCACTTGATGATAGCGCGGTATTGGCTAAACGAAACTGAACTTGAAGAGATTTGGCTAATAGTGTCTCCTCACAATCCCCATAAACCTGCAGAAGCGCTGGCCCCTGTGGAGCATCGCTTAGAAATGGCCCGCCTAAGCGTCGCTGGAGATGAAACCCTCAAAGTCAGTGAAGTAGAACTCCAGCTGAGTCGCCCCTCTTATACGATTCATACCTTAGAGCACCTTCGGCAATGCTATTCTTCGGTGGAATGGGTTCTGCTCCTTGGAGCGGATGCGGCGGCAGGCTTGCCTACATGGAAAGAAGGACACCGCCTCCTAAATGAATGGACTATTTGGGTCTATCCGAGACAAGGAGCAGCCTTAGAGAATGTGCCTGACGCTCCCCTCTTGAGAAAGTTTCCCGAGGCTCCCCGCATAGATTTGACCGCTACACAGATTCGGACTTATGTTTCTACAGGCAAATCTATTCGGTACTTAGTTCCCCCCTCGGTAGAACGCTACATTTACGAGAAAGGGCTGTATGCCAGCTCGGCTTCTTCTTCCTAACCTTTTGACTTTGGGGAATTTAGCGCTGGGAAGTTGGGCGATAGCTCTGAGCTATCAGCAGAAGTGGGAGCTTTTTGCTGTAGCGTTAGGAGGGGCCTTAGTATGTGATTGGCTTGACGGCTGGACAGCGCGACTTCTGCGGGCAGAATCGCCTTTGGGTAAAGAGCTGGATGCCTTGGCGGACCTTACGAGCTTCGGGCTTGCGCCTACCTTTGCTCTTTTCAACTACCTCAAGCCGCTGGTCCCGGAGCTTCCCTATGATAGAGAGGTGCGGTTTTGGATGGTGATGGCGCCTTTTTGGCTGCCGCTATGGGCTGCCTGGAGACTGGCTCGCTTCAATGCAATGCCCGAGCAGAGCAAACGGTTTTTTGAAGGGCTTCCTACTCCAGCTCAAGGGCTCCTCTGGACCCTGTGGCTTTTGACAGAACCGAAAGGAGGATGGCTTCACCCAGCGGTGTGGCTCACTCAGATTGTGGCTGTAGGGCTGCTTATGGGGAGTCGCCTTCCTTTTCTTTCTCTCAAAAGCCGTAAAAACCTCCCTTGGCTGGGTGTGCTCGTAGGGGCAGTGGGAGGGGTATGGCTGTGGCTTCCCCCCCAGGCTTGGCTGGCAAGTGGGGTGGCTTTGTATGCAGGAATTAGCTATGTCGCAGCCCGAACTGCTTGACGATGTCGGCCTCGTCTGGAGGGTGCCTGAAGAAACGCCCCGCTTGCGCTACGTGCTGCGCGTGCTATGTGAGCTCTGGACCCATATTCCCTACAAGGTCATTCCTGCGATTCAATGGGATGTCCAAAAGGTCCCCACAGGCTGGCAAGTAATAGACTACGGCACCCCAGAGCTCGGGGAAGCTCATCTTCGCTTGCCGTATTCCGGCTTTATAGCCCAGTCGCGCATAGATAATCTTATCCCCCCATGGGATGAAGGAGGCTTTTTCCCCGGAGAAGGAGACTTTAGGTGGGATTTGCCGGCGATGGTTTTTTATGTCCTTACCCTTTATCCCCTCTATCAATGGCGATATGGGTATGATGAGTGGGGACTTTATGCGTGGCACCGAGCGCCTTTTTATGAAGCGCCTTTCTGGCGAGAACCTTTTCTTCTACAGCGGTGGTATGAGCTGCTGAACCGTTTGGAGATTCGTTTGCCTAAGCCAGATTTTACTTGGGAGATTGGGTGGGATATAGACCACTTTTATTTATGGAAGGGGCGAGGGGGGCTGCGCTGGTGGCTTGGCGGCATACGGCACAGAGACCTTCACAAGCGCTTACGCGTTCGCTGGGGAGGGGAAAAAGACCCGTACGATACCTTAGAAATGATTACTCGTACCTTCTCTCCAGCACATGCCCGATTTTTTTTCCTCCTTTCTGATAAGCATCGGCGGGACAGTCTTGTTTCTCCCTTTCACCCAGCTATAAAACAAGCTGCTCAGGAGCTTATTAGGCAGGGCTATGCGGTAGGGCTTCATCCTTCTTTCATGAGCCGGGAGATGCCAGAGCTTATTCAGAGAGAAAAGGCCCTTCTGGAAGAGTGGATAGGTATCAGCGTTACTCAAAGCCGTCAGCATTATTTGCGGTTCTGGGTGCCGAGTACCTTTGAGGCACTCAGCGCAGCGGGGATTAAAGAAGACTTTTCGGTAGCATTTCCGCAGCGCAGTGGCTTTCTCCTCGGAACCACCCTCCCTGTGCCCTTTTATAGGGTAGATAAGGAAAAAGAGCTTCCTCTCCTTCTCTGGGGACCAGCTTTGATGGACAGGGTTTTTATTGATACAGCTCCACAGGAGGAGCTAAGGAAAGAAATCCAGCGTCTCATGGAGGTAGGACGCACAGTAGGAGGGCGCCTTCATTTTATTTGGCATAATTCCACATGGGACTACCTACCCCGAGAGCTTTTTACAAAATAGGCACTTGCTCCCGAGTGTAGATATTGAGTGCAGCCCGTAGCACTTCTACCGCCTGCTCTAAGTAAGGGATGTCTAATACGTAGGCTATGCGTATCAGAGATTTACCTCGCTCAGGTTCGGAAAAGAATCCCGTCCCTGGCGCCACCATCACTGTCGTTCCCTCTACATCAAATCGCTCCAGCAGCCACTGAGCGAAAGCATCACTATCACTTATAGGGAGTTGAGGCATTAGGTAGAACGCTCCCTGCACTGTCGCCACGGTAACCCCAGGAATAGTACGCAAGCCCTCTAAGAGCGTATCGCGACGCTTTTGGAAAGTTTCTCGCACATACTCGTAGTAGGAAGGAGGAAGGGATAAAAGAGCTATCCCTCCTATTTGACCGAGGGTAGGGGGGGCTAAACGGGCTTGAGCCCACTTGAGAGCAGCTTCTATAATGTCAGTGTTGCGTGAAATCAGAGCTCCTACTCGGGCCCCGCAGACAGAATAGCGCTTAGACAAGGTATCTACCACCACGACGAAGTCATCTGCCCCTTCTACCTCCAATGCAGAGAAAAAACGCACCCCATCATAGCAATAATCCCGATAAGATTCATCACTAAGTAAGTATAAGCCGTGACGGCTGCAGATGTCGGCTATTTTTCGGACCTCTTCTTCGGAGTACAGCTTGCCAGTGGGATTGGAAGGATTGCACAAGAGAATCCCGCGAGTGCGAGGGGTGATAGCTTCTTCCAAAACGGCAGGGTCAGGTAGAGCAAAGTCCTCTTCTATGTAGCTCTGTACAGGGCGCAGAGAAATTCCCGTTGCCCACCCTAATCCAATGTAGTTGGCATAGGTCGGTTCTATGACGATAACCTCATCGCCGGGGGAAAAAAGCGTAAGGAATGCAAAGAGAAGGGCTTCTGAGCCGCCAGTTGTCGTGAGGAAATGACGAGGCTCTAAAGGGATTTGATAAATCTCCGTGTAAAACCGAGCATATGCTTCTCGGAAAGCTGGTATGCCTCCAGATTCGGTATAGTCCAGGACCTTCAGGTTTGCGGAGTAGATGGCTTCCCAGAACTCTGGTGGTGTTGGAAGGTCAGGTTGACCAATATTCAGGTGGAGGACCTTTTTCCCACGAGCTTTCGCAGCGTTCGCATAAGGCACTAACTTGCGAATGGGAGAGGGCGGCACGAGCTGTGCTCGCTCTGAAATAGCAGGCATGGCGTGAAGGTACAACAAAAATTCCTTATTAGAGGTTGATTGAAAGTGAAATGTATTTGCACCAGGGGAAGAAGGCTCAGCCCATGGCTGAATCCTTTTCACCTTAGGTAGCGTACTCCTTTTCTAACAAAGATGCATACAGCCCTGCCGCAGCGACATGCGTAAGCGGGAGAGTCAAGAGAAGCCCTAAGCCTACCATGAGAATTCCCAATAGATTCACGAGAAAGGCTATGATGCTAAAGAGAATAACCTTCCCGAGATTTTTAACGGCGAGGTTGACGCTGTCCCTTAGAGCAGAGAAAACCTCTGCATTCTTATCAATCACGAAATAGGGGTAGAAGAATGTCAAGATTATAGCCACCGCCTGGGATAAAAGGAATATGAAGATAAGGGGGATGAGGCTTATGAGAAGCTCTTCCAAGGTATATGAGAGATTGCCTTCAATTAGCTCCAGTAGAATGGGAGTGGAACTTATCCTGTCAGCTATGAATACATATGCAAGGGTTATCAGGAAAACGATAGCAATGCCCAACAGAACTTTGATATAGATGAAGACATTACTCGGAAAAGCGTCTTTGAGGGAAGAATTTTCTTGATTCTTCCAAATTCCTAGTCCATAGGCTGGATAGATAGTAGGAAGGAGAAGCATATAAAGCAAACCTATCACAGGTATAAGCGACACAATAGTGTTCAGGAGAATGAGAAGAGGCCCCAGATACCATTTCTTGTTGAACCTATCCCAGGCAGCTCCCCATATATCAAAAACTGAAACCTTTTGCATGCTGCAAAGGTAGCAGAATAGTCATTTGGGGGCTGGCTGCATGAGTTTTTGGGCTATTTCTGCTTTCCAAGCTAAGAAGGTGCCTTGAGTGATGTGGAGGCGGATATGCTCCATAAGTTCCAAAAAGAAGGTAAGGTTAGCCGCAGTAGCGATAGTTTGAGCCAGCGGATCTTCTACTCTAAAAAGGTGATGCAGATAAGCTCGCGTATAGCCCCATGGTGGTAGAGGGGAGAGGTCGGATTTGTACCGAGCATTTCTTATGTGGATGATACCTTCCCAGGTGTAGAGTCGTCCGTGGCGGGCATTTCGGGTAGGCAGCACGCAGTCCATCATGTCCATGCCGGCGGCGACTGCTTCTAAAATGTCTAAGGGGGTCCCGATGCCCATGATATATCGGGGCTTTTCGGGAGGGAGCAGCTCTCCCATCAGGTGTAAAATAGGCTGGCGCAGCTCAAAAGGTTCTCCTACCGCTAATCCTCCGACAGCCCACCCCTCAAAATCTAAGTGCTTCAAAGCTGCAAAGCTGGCTCGCCGCAGCTCCGGCTCTACTCCGCCTTGCACAATTCCGAACTGCAACACAGGATAACCGTAAGCGGTAGGATTTTCTAAAAAAGCTCTGCGCGCTCTGGCAGCCCACGCGTGGGTCAGTTCTAAAGCCTCTCGCATTTCGCTATCTGATGCTGGATAGGGGGGACACACATCTAAGACCATTTGAATATCAGACCCTATACTGCGCTGGATGGCGACTACTTTTTCTGGGGTGAGTAGATGAGTAGAGCCGTCTACGTGAGACTTGAATAAGACGCCTTCAGGAGAGAGCTTGCGTTGAGGAGCAAGGCTGAATACTTGATACCCTCCGCTATCGGTCAAAATAGGCTTATTCCATCCCATGAACCGATGAAGGCCCCCTGCTGCTTCCAAGATTGCTGTTCCGGGCCGTAAATAGAGGTGGTAAGTGTTGGAAAGTAGAATGGAAGCTTTTTCCAAAAGGTGATGAGGAAATGCCCGCAAAGCACCATGTGTAGCTACAGGCATAAAAGCGGGGGTAAGAACCTCCCCATGCGCCGTACGAAGAATTCCCGTACGTGCAGCCCCTTCTACCTTGAGGACCTGGAACTGAGGCTCTGAAGCCATCGCCAAGCAACCTTCTTGAGCTCAGGGTTTTTGAGCATATCGCTTAGAGAAGGAAGTACATAGAGATATTGACCTTGGGAAGGAAGTCCCTGTGGAGGTGAAATAGCTTGCAAAGAGCGGGCATCATACACTCCTATTTTCCGTATTTCCGATAGAGACTCACCCATCACCCATAGAAGCGGGTCTGAAAAGAGAGAAAGCCGCTCTTTTGTCAGAAGGGTTTGTACTGAGATGAGAAGGGCCTCTTTGAAGGGAATGCCCACTGCTGCCGTGATTTTTTCTAAGAGTGCCATAGCCTCCGCTTCTGTATCCTTTGGAGAAAGAAAGATGCTTAGGCGTCCGCTGCCTCGCTGGAGAATAGTCAAGGGAGGATTTAGGCGCCACTGATAGCGACCGAGGTAGAGAAGGTCCATTCTTGGAGAGCTTTTTTGACGATTACTTCTGCCAGGGCTAAGGAAGCGGTAGCTGCGGGAGAAGGGGCATTAAGTACGTGAAGGCTGCGCGCCTGCGCTACAAAGTAAAAGTCATCCCAGAAAGTCCCCTCCCTTGTCAAAGCAAGGGCTCGGATGCCCGAACGGGCAGGGATGAGGTCCTCTTCAGTGAGAGAGGGGACAAGCCTTTGAAGGCTGCGCCAAAAAAGCCGCTTAGAGAAGGCACGGCGATATTCTTCTAAGCCCTCCCGCCAATGCTTGAAGAAAAATCGCCATGTCCCCCCAAATCCTAAGGCATCTATCGTATCTCGCCACGAAAATCCAGTTCGGCTATAAATTTCCCTTGCCCAGGCAAAGACGGCATTGGGTCCTGCTTCTACGCTACCATCTATCATACGGGTCAGATGTACTCCCAGCACAGGGTAAGTTGGGTGAGGGAGGGGGTAAATGAGGTTTTTCACTTTCCATCGGGCTTCGGGGCGCAGCTCATAGTAATCGCCCCGAAAAGGCACAATCCGCAGTGGCGGATACAGCCCATCCATCTGCGCAATGCGGTCAGCCTGTAAGCCTGCACAAGCGATGAAGTACTTAGTCTCGTAGGTGCCCTGCGTAGTGTGAAGCACATAGCCGTCCGAAGCAGGGGAGAGCCTAAAGACCTCGGCATTATACTGGAGATGAGCTTCACTCAGCTCCAGCAGTCTCTGGGTAAGTGCCCGATAGTCTATAATGCCAGTTACGGGCACATGGATGGCTCCTGCACCGCGAGCTTCCGGCTCATAAAGGGGAATTTCCTCAGGACTGAGAAGCCGAATACCCGGAATGCCATTTGCTATGCCTCGTTCATAGAGAGCTTGCAAGCGAGGAAGCTCTTGAGGTTCTGGGGCTAAAATCAATTTCCCACAGCGCTCATGAGGAATGCCCTCTTTTTGGGCAAACTCATACAGCATCTCTCGTCCTTTTGCACAGAGGAGAGCTTTGAGGGAGCCAGGCTTGTAGTAGATACCAGAGTGAATCACGCCGGAGTTGCGTCCGCTTTGATGGAAGGCGGGGGAGCTTTCTTTTTCCAAGACGAGAAGGCGAGCATGAGGAAGGGCTTGACGCAGGCGATAAGCTACCGCTGCACCTACAACCCCCGCTCCTATGACGGCAATATCGTATTTCATCCGTGGGTGCGAGTCATGCTTTCAGGCACAACTAAGATAATATCTGCTATTTTCTCCTTGGGCGGCTTGTACTTGAGAGGGGCTTCCACTCGCTGCGTACTGATAGTAACTACTCGCAGGTAAGGGGCATACAGGCGGAGGTAAGCCACAATTCCCTCATGGTAATCACTATGGTAAGCCCCATTCAAGTGAAAGAAGAGCGTTCCTGCTTGCCAGGTTTGATGGATGCGATAAGCCATAGTGGCATCCTTAAGCATTTGGGCTAAGCGGAAGTTTTCGGTACGAATGCCGTGGCTTGCAGCCATTTCCGACATCTTTTGGTAGGAAGGGAGCGAGTCCAGTCGCGGAAAAGGAAGGGGCGCTATCAAGTGGCGCTTAGACTCATCCCACATCTCCAAAGCAGAGGCTCCGCTGCGAGCTACTTCTCGGGCTAAACTGCGCGGGGCGTTTGTCGCATAGACAGGGATTTTTTCTTTCTGAGCATAAGCCAGAAGGGGAGCGTAGTCAGTAGAGAAGTTAGGCCAGAGCCGTACCTCCTCCCCCAGCTGGTGGAGGTCTATTTCTCCTCGCAGGTAACGATTCAGAGGCTCCTGCTGGTCGGTCTCAAACATCTCCATCCCCAATACAAGCTTGCGTTTTGCATGAAGGTCTTTTACCAGTTCCAAAGCAAGCCAATGGGCAATGGGATCATCATGAAGCTCTCCAAAAAAAATAACGTCCGCCTGCAAGAGGCGATGGAGCACCTGACGATAAGAAAGGCGCTTGCCATCGGAAGAAAATAAGAGATAGGCGGGCTTATCTTGAGCAAAAGATGTGGCAAGAAGCCAGAGAAGGTAAATTTTTCTCCTGATCAACCTCATTGCCTAAGTAGTTTTTGAGAGTTTGGAGAAAGCTGAGAAACCCTATGCATGCGAGCAAATTTAGAGAGTGGGGGAGATGGTAAGAAGGCTAAGTACTGAATCTTTGCTGCTTAGAACGGGTGAGATGGGGCTCTATAGCAGGGTTAAAGCGTATTTGGCACGGGAAGGTTTTTTGCTTAGGAGGGGAAAATGTTTTGGGCGGCAGCGCCGCAGGCGCTGCCGCCCAAAACCCCTATGAGCCCTTAGGGACTCAGTTTGCAAATCGCCCGAAGCGCGGGTGATCGCGCACTACCTTGAATACAGGATTGCTATTGAGTTCTTTACGAAACTCTGGATTGAGGCTGATAGCTTTTTCCATCGCAGAAGCCGCTTTATCGGGGTATCCTTTATAAGCGTACAAGACCGCCAGGTTATAGTGAGCTTCTGCTAAGTTGGGATCCAGAGAAGTAGCTTGGAGGAAATCTGCCTCTGCTTCCAAGAGCCGCATGCCCTTCATGAGGGAGACGCCGCGGTTATTGTAGGCTACGGCTAAGCGGCCATCTTGGGAGATCACCTTTGTATTGTCGGCGATGGCGCCGCTAAGCCAGCCTATATGGTCCATCACAATAGCTCGGTTGATGTAAAGAGAACGGTCATTGGGGGTTCGGGTGATGAGGTCGTTATACCGCTCTAACATTTGCATAGCCTCCTCCCGAGAGATGTCCTGAATTCCTTGGGTTTTGTAAGCCAGAGCAGCCATACTGTAGATGGGGTTGCCTTTATCTAAAGCAGCTGCACTTTCTATGTCGCGGATAGCACTTTTGAGATCATTCAATGCGAAGTGATAAGTGGATCTCATAGCCAGGAGGTTAGCGGTGCGATTACCGCGGGTGTCTATGAGAGTATTGAGAATACTTAAGTTTTGGCGAGCATTCATACCGGGGCGGAAGCGGCTAATGATGAAAGTTTTCGTAGCGATATTGTACAGCTCTGGCGCCAGCAAGGGAACCGGCGCTCCATATCTTTCCACATACATTTTGTCTGGCTGGTAGGTGAAAGTGAAAGTAACAAGGGCGTGTCGGCAGAAAGGCAAAACCTTTTCCTTGAGCTTATTCCAAGATTTGAGCTTGCGGAGCTGTTTTTCGCGGTCGTCTTCATGAATGGGTTGGGAAGCAATGCGAAGGATTTCAGCCCGCTCCTCCTCGGAAAAGTCAGCTGTTTTGACCAGGATGTCAAAACGCTGCCAGTCTTCTCCTCGTCCTACCCCCTCTATCGGTAGGTCTCGTCCCATTTTTTTCACGAAATGCTCTTTTAGGTCATTAGCCACGGCCTCCATGCGTCCTTGAGAGAGGTTTTGATTGAGCTGGATGCGCCCGTCGGGAGAAGCGTAGCCCTCTATCTTGATACTTTGCACTAAATATCCCATCTGCTCGTATTTAGCTACATACTGGAGGATGGCATCCGAGAGTTCTTTTTTATT
>JANXDD010000029.1 GCA_025059915.1 Bacteroidia bacterium
TGTGTTTGGGTTCTTGGGGGCTGGTTTTTTACTGTTTTTTTTTTTTTGGGTGGGGGGTGGGGGGGGGGGGGCCGCGCCAGCGCCTTCGGCGCTGGCGCGCCCCACACCTTCCACCACACCTCCTCATTTCTCTCTTCCTTCTCCTCTTTTCCCAAGCCTGCCTCGCTCAAAAAAAGCTCAAATCCCCTAAAGGCCATTCCCCCCAGCGAGACACAACAGCCTGGCGCACAGCTGTGCCTTACTTTAGCCGAGGGGTCGTCCTTTTCACCCAAGGTTTGATAGAAGAGGCTGCAGAGCTTTTGGAAAAAGCAGCCGAAGCAGCCCCTCACAGCCCAGGCGTGCATTACTATCTCAGCCGAATAGCCTATGCCCAAGGCGATTTTATCCGGATGCTCACTCACGCTGAAAAAGCTTACGAAGAATCCCCACAAGAAGTATGGATTGCTTTAGGTTATGCCGCTGCTCTCCAACTGAATAATCAACCTAAGGAAGCCTGCACTATCTTAGAGAAGCTCCTCAAAGCTTATCCAGACCACCCAGAGATTCTTCTCAGACTTGCTCAGGCGTATCAAGCAGCTGGGGATGTAGATAAAGCCGACAGCTACTATGCTCGCTTCCAGCACCTGACAGGGAGCTATGACGAGATTTTTCAAGTTCGTGTCCAGCTTTTAGTTGAAAAGGGACGCACGTATCAGGCTATTGCTATTGCTGAGAGTTTGGCAACTCTCTTCCCTCATCATGAAGTATATTTAGAGACAGCGGTACGCCTTTATGAGCTGGTGAGGGACCTGCGGGGCATGGCTTCTGCCGCCGCTCGCCTCTTAGAAGTAGATCCGGCTAATCAAGTGGGATGGGATATCGTCCTGAGCTACCCAGAACTCTTTGAAGAGATGTGGGGAGAGGATAGCTGGGAAAAGTTCTTAGAAGCCCCGGGCGTGCCAGCAGAAATCAAATACCTCCTTCTGAGGCGTATGGACTTTCTGGAAGAGGATGAGCTCCTGCCTCTTTTAGATCGGCTCCTTGCGCAGAGTCCTACAGCTACAGGTTGGGATCTCTATGCCCGCTATTGGGCTTATAAAGGCCGCTGGGATAGTGCCGCCTATGCATGGAAACAAGCGCTCGCTTTAGACTCCCTTCAGACTCCTTTGTACGGGGAATACCTTTATGCCCTATACAAGCTGGGCGGAGGAGATTCTCTCTTACACGAAGTGAGAAAAGCTGCTGAACTCATTCCAGGCCAAGGGCGTTTTTACATATGGGAAGCTATCGCCCTCACTCTTACTCGTCAGCCGGCACCTGCCCTGCCTCTTTTCCAAAAAGGTTTCCGACTTCTTCAGCCTACAGACACCCCACTTTTCTCTCTCGCTGCATACTATCAAGCCATTGCTGAAATTGCCCTCCATCAGCTATCGCCGCAAACCCGCCAGAGGCTCTTATCTTCTTATCCCCCCTCGTTGGGAGAAGCCCTCTTGGAAATTTTGCTCCTACGACAAGGGGAGCCCCCCTCTTCACCTTCCAAAATAGAGAATTTGCCCCAAGTGTATAAGGACTGGCTTTCTATGCTACGAGACTTGCAGAGCGGTAGGCTTACAGAGGCCTATTCTCATGCAGCAAAGGCTGTAAGTTCCAGCAGCCCGCTCCCCTTAGAAATGTGGGAAGATATTCTGACCCGCTTAGGACAGATCCTGAGGGCAAAAGGTGAGTATAAGTCATGGAAAGAACGCGCTTTGCATGCTTATCCCTTGGCTACCATATGGAAAGAGCTGCCATAAGGTGGTATATCCCCTTTCTCATGGGGGCGTTACTTCTCTCAGGGGGATGTCCGAGGGCAGGCGTGAAGACGCCCCGTTCCAAAGCAGCTATCCACCGCATGGAATCAGCAGAGGCTATCCTGCAGACTATAAAGGCCCGACACTCTTTCCCCAATGGAACAGCCTTTCGCCTCAAATATCAAGCCGAGTATGAAGGTGAGAGAAAGCAGTCTTTTCAGCTGCGTATCATCGGAAAAGATAGTGTGCTGTGGATGTCAGCTGGCATCATGGGCTTTGAGGGCCTGCGAATTCTCTGGCGGCAGGATAGCATTTTTATCCTCAACCGCTTAGCCCGAGAGGCATTTATTGGACCGGTGGATAGTCTAAGAACTTTTCTGCCTCCAGTAGGAGCCGGGGACTTTTTAGCTCTACTTCTCGGATATTTCCCACCGAGCTTAGAAAAAGTGCACTGGGTGTGGAGTGAAAGTGAAAGAAAACTACGAGGAGCTCTCACCTCCTATACGATTGAGGCCTTTCTATCGGAGGCTCTGGAAATCACAGAATGGCAGCTCTCCTATCAGGATGGTAGCGTAACCCTAAAGTACGAGCTCCCTCCCTCGCCTACCCGGCTTCCCTATCCCAAAGTAGCCCTCTTCTTGCCCTTAGATAATGTGCTTTACCTTACCCCTAAAGAGGTGGAGCAAAATGCTTCTGAGAGCAGCATGCCTTTCACGATTCCAGAAGGGTATGCTATCAAGCCTTTGAGTTCGTTTGGGCTGTGAAGGGGGCTTATCCCCCGTATTCTCTTGGGAAGCTCGCTCTTTTCAAAGCTCTTTTACATTCTCGTGAGGCTTGTACAGGGTTATTCTGTTTCTTTGCTATATGGCTGTACGCATCCGAACCGCCCCAGCAGGTGAGAGAAAGTTGAGCTGGTGGGACCGCCTTTATTTTCCTGCAATTCTGTCGGGGCTGCGCTATACCTTTCAGCGGCTCTTCAAAAAACCTGTTACAGTTCAATATCCAGAAGAGCCTATTGTATTAGGACCTGAGTTTCGGGGGCGCCCTGTCTTAGTGGCTGAAAATGGCAGGGAGCGGTGTGTTGCTTGCGGACTTTGTGCGCGCGTCTGCCCGCCCTTCGCTATTCACATGCAAGCTGCGGAAACAGACGATCCTAAGGAACGCTACCCTGCCATCTTTGAGATTAACATGCTGCGCTGTATCTACTGCGGTCTCTGCGAGGAAGTCTGTCCCGAAGAGGCCATCGTAATGAGCCCAGAATATGACATAGTTTTCCGCAGTCGAGAGGAGGCTATCTTCACAAAAGAAAAACTTCTGGTAGAGAAGAAGCTTTTAGAGCCTCGTCTTCAGTGGCTGCAGCGCATGCGCAACCCTCAGTTTGGGAAGTATTTCCGCTTCCGCATTGGAAATAACATACATAGCCTCAAAGCCCGCAGCATGGTTGCCCAGGGAGAAGAAGTCGCCTCATGAGAAAGTTCTTCTGGGACCCTATTCGTCGTAAAGCAGTTGTTAGCACGCCAGAAGAAGAGGTACGACAAAGGTTTATCGCCTTCCTTTTGGATCGAGGCTATCCCTCCTCAGCGATTCAAGTTGAATACAGAGTAGAAAATCTCGGACGATTTGATGTAGCTGTAAATGCCCCTGATGGAACCCTATGGCTTTTAGCAGAATGTAAAGCCAATACTTCCTCTCCTTTTGCTCAGTGGAGTATAGCTTGGACGCAGCTGCGGCGCTATAGCCAAGCCCTTCCGCCCCTTCATTACTTCGTTATCGTCATCGGCTCTCAAATCTGGTGCTGGAATGCCCAGACGGGTGCTCTTGAACCGACTTTTCCCTCTTATCCCCGATGAAAGAGATCGAACTATACTTCCTACTGGAGAAGCCTATCGCGGGCGCTGAGCCCTCTCCCCTTCCTGCCGAACTGGCTGGACAGAGTATAGAAGCAAGCCTCTGGAGCAAAGAAGAGAAAGAAAAGCTTCGCCAACATACCGCTTATCTAAGAAGAACTTTTCCAGTAGAAAAAGACGCAGTGGAGACTTTCCTTCAGGCATACCGTACAGCTATTCAAGTACCACATATTATCGGAATAGCTAATCCTACTGCTCGTACAGCTCATCATATCCGTTGGGCAGAGAAAATTTTCTCTGATGGGTTAGAAGATATAGCTCGGCAAACCCCACCTTTGCATCTATGGACAGGTCTCGTGCCCGTAGAAGTAGAGCTTTCTCTGACTGACCTTCTCAGAGACCGCCTATCAACCCTCTGGCTGCGTACAGCTGGCTATGAGCAATTTAGCTTGCCAAACTTAGCTCACCCAATCAAGGATTTGAGAGAAACTGGCTGGGTGCATTCGCTATTTGAGATTCTTTTTGACTGGATGTACCATGAAAAGCGAGCTTTTGCTGCAGGAGATGCCATAGAGATTCCAGAACGCGGACGATACCTTGTGGAAGATTTCATGCCAGGAGTGCTTGCTCTCATAGAGTGGAGAGAAGAAAATGGACTCCACTGAACTGCATTTTTATCAGCCTTCATTCTCTGAGTTAGAGCGCAGATATTTGCTGCAGGCATTAGAGGGGCGATATTGGGGAGGAGGGGAATGGGTGGCTCGGCTGGAAGAAGCTCTCCGTCTTTTCTATGGGCGCGAAGCGGTTGTGGTAAGCTCAGGGACAGCCGCCTTACACATAGCCCTTACGCTTCTTTTAGGAGAAGCTGGTGGAGAAGTCATCGTGCCTACTTGGACCTTCACTGCTACGGCTTCTGAAATAGTGCATGCTGGTGGGGTGCCAGTCTTGGCAGATGTAGATGAAAACCTCCATTTGAGTCCGCAGACTGTTGAACCTCTTATTTCTCCGAGAACGAGGGGAATAATTGTAATGCATTATGCAGGAGCTCCCGCCCCTCTCAAGGATCTCTTAGACCTATGCAAGCGATACAACTTATGGCTTTTAGAAGATGCCTGTCACGCTATTCCCAGCCTATATGAAGGGCAGCTCTGCGGAAAGTTTGGGACAGCTGCTGCGTTGAGCTTCCATGCTACAAAGCCAATAGCCTCAGGACAGGGGGGGGCGATTCTATTCTCTGACCCTGAGTTGGCTAAAAAAGCCCGCCAGCTGCGGCAGCATGGCATTCGCCGAAACTTGGAAGCTCCTTGGGATTATGAGGTAGAGACGCTGGGATGGAACTACATGCTTTCAGACTTTCAAGCAGCCGTAGCATTAGCCCAACTGGAACGCCTTCCAGAAACGCATCAAAAGCGTCAAAATATTGCTCGCCTCTATACCAGCGCCCTTCAAGATTTATCTCACATTAGACCCTATCCTTTTGAAAGGTTTCAGTCTGTAAGCTGGCATCTGTATCCTGTATTTTGGAAAGGGGCTTCCGCAGAGCAGCGAGACAAACTCCTGAGAGAGCTTAGGCAAAAAGGGATTCAGCTTAGCCTTCACTATAAGCCCCTTCATCGCCATAAAGCTTACTCACCATACCTGCGTCCTACTCAGCGTTTCCCCCAAGCTGAGCATGCCTACAATGAAATCTTCAGCCTACCCCTGTGGGCGGATATGACAGAAGAGCAAGCATACAAAGTGATAGAAGCTTTGCGTATCGCCATACCAGCATAGAACGGGATACTTTACGGTTCGGTGATTGGAATTGAGTGGGGAAAATCGGGGTAAGGGGCTTCTTCTGGGTGTGATAGCTGAGGGGTATATTGGAAGGAAAATGGCTCTCTAATGCTTTTTGAGGGTATTAAGGCTTTCTCTTCTTCCCGCCACAATTGTAGGAAAAAAAGCGGCGGCTGGCTTTTAGAGACTTTTTTGGGGCGCGCCCGCGCCTTGGGGGCGGGCCCGCCCCACACACAATCCTCCTCTAATCAAATGTATTTTCCCCACTCCTCACAGCAGCTTCTCATAGCATCTGTGAAAGCGCTCTCCCACTCGCCTTTCCCCTCCTAAATCCTTACTCTCCCTGGGTTTCTGCAGTATATAATCTCACTTTCAAGAAAGGCTTCTCCCCAAGCTCAAAAGTCAAATCTCCCCACCACCTATGAGATTCGCCGTACTCAGGCTTGACTGAAAGCTCAAAATGAAGCGATAGTTCCGAGAAAGAGCATCCTTGCTGCAACCCTATATTATGTACCGATGAAACCTTCCAAATTACCTGAATCAACTCTGTGGGATCTCCTACGGCGCCTCCCTCCAAAAGAGCTTCAGCGGCTCAAGCGCCGCACCAGAGGTACTCGCCTACAGTGGCTACTTGAAAGACTGCTTCGCATGGAAAGTTATTCTCCCGAGTCTCTTAGAAGAGCATATAAACGGGCTTTCCCGAAAGCCAATCCCGCCCTGCTACGAGTGTATAAGCAGCAGCTTTGGGGTGTTTTGCAAGAGATACTCCCCAATCCCGACTCTCCTATCATCGGGCGAGAGGTACAAATCTGGCGCCACTTCTGGATGAGCATGAGTCTTTGGCATTATGGCTTAGATGAAGCGGCGATGATTTTTTGGCAGCGGGCTATGAATAGCGCCGTAGAAGCAGGCTGGTATGAACTGGCACTCTGGGGATTTTCTCTACTGGAGATCTATTTACAGGGTTCTCGTTATTGGATCTCAGCTACTACCATCTCAACTTGGAGCGAACGCCTCTTAGGCTTACTCACCCACCGTTACCACTCTATCACCCTCAAGCTCTCCACCATAGAAGGATGGAATCCTCCTACTCCTTTCACTCCTTTATCTTTACCTCCTATTCCCGAGACAGATGCCTGGGCTCTGTGCATGCAAGCATATACTCGCCTTATCCAGGCCTCCCTTCATAAAGATGCGGAGCAAGGGCTCTATGCGGTCGTTGAATTACTTGAAACTCTCCTTCATCAAGTCGTTTTTTCTGACATCTATGTCCAGATTCATTTAGCGACAGCTCTGGCTGCCTTAGGGAGTTTCTTAGTTCACCTGCGCCAGAAGGACTTATATCGTCAGTGGCACCAAGTATGGAATTCTCTCTGGGAGCAGAAAGTCTGGCTCCCCATAACCCGCTATGAGGAGCTGAACTTATATGCCCGCAGTTTGGAATTCTCTCTGAGAATACTCTCGGGTGAATGGAACTACGCCTATGACTTCTGGCAGAAAAACCACTCCTTCTTGCGACAATTCATCTTTCATACTACACAACATCCAGCTTTACGATTTCGCTTGTATCTCCAAGTTTATCTACTGCTGATTGTCAAGGATGACCCAGAGGTTCCTGTTTGGGCAAGTTTAGGAAACAAATGGCTAAAAGAGCATGCATTTAGCGATAGCAACCTTCTTTGGTGGCGATGGTTAGGATGGTACGCTGCTTATCGCAGGCAGCATATCCGAGACCTACGCAAGCTTTACAGACAAAGCTTTAGCCTTTGGAAAAGAAAATTTGCTTCAGATAAACGCTGGGAAGTGCTACTGCGCTGGATGCGGTCAGTATCTTATGGATTGCCCCGCAACCAGTCCAAACGACTCAGCACACTTTACGAAAACCGTGCATTATGGAGCGAATATGAAACAACTTTGCCTATACGCGCCTTGATAGAAGCCCTTTACAAGCGACGCCCTTTAGATGCTATATCCCCTTCTCCTCCTCACGAACTACCCGAAGAAATCCTCCAACGCATAGAGAATGTTCTTCAATCGGCACGTTCTCTAGCTACCTCTCGGAGAGGGAGTTGAACTTACATTTAGGTGATTCTGCTTATACACTTCAAAGAAAAACTTGTGCGATCTGCTATTTATCTCCTTGTAATATTGCCCAATGATGAGGATAAAGGGGACTGGGTTTAGCCTGCTGGCCTTGCTGGGATGCGTCCTTTCCGTAAATATGGCACACGCCCAAAGGAATTCAACTTTTCTCTTTCGGGAAAACAGAGGTCAAGTACGAGATCAACATTGGCGACCCCGACCAGATGTACTTTTTCATGGGCGAGCCCAGGGGCTCACATTTCACCTTCTGAGCACAGGGCTGCTCTATCAGATAGACCGCCCTTTTGCACCTCCTGTAAAAGACCCTCACAAACTCATGGAGCTCCCTCCAAATGAGCGCTTCAAAGGCGGCGAGCTCTACCGCATAGACTTGAGCTGGGTAGGAGCCAATCCCCATCCCCTCATACAAAAGGGAACCCCATCCCCCGACTATGAAAACTTCTACAATGTAGCATACGGCAATGAACCAGCCCTTTTCGTGCGGCGCTATGCAGAAGTACGCTATCAAAAAGTGTGGCCAGGAATAGATATCCTCTTTCACTCAGGGAAATCAGGAGAGATGGAATACACCTATATCATCGCTCCTGGCTCCTCTGTAAGCCAGATTCAGGTCCAAGTAGCGGGTGCAGAGTTGGCAGTAGAGGGAGCTTATCTGATTTATCGGACTCCCTTAGGGGAAGTGCGAGAAGGGCCCCTCCGAGCATGGCAAGCAGATGGAAAAGAAATTTCAGCCTGCTGGCTCGTAGAGGGAAATACCATTCGCATCCGAGTAGAAGATTACGACTCCTCCCAGCCTTTGTATATAGACCCACCCACACGGGTATGGGGCACCTACTACGGCGGTTCTGGAGGATATGAAGTTGGGTGGGGATTAGGACTTGCTTTAGACAATGATGGAAATATTTACTTAGCCACGGACTCTAACTCCTCGGACCAGATAGCAAGCACGGGTGCCCACCAGACGATCTACGGAGGAGGCATGCAAGACCTCGTTTTAGTCAAGTTTGATACAAATGGGGTACGTCTCTGGGGAACCTACTATGGGGGAAGTGACTGGGACTATGGGGGCGCAGTAGCAGTGGATCCTCGGGATAATAGCGTCTATTTAGCCGGAGGAACAGGAACAAGGGGAGCGCCGATTGGGGTGATAGCGACAGCAGGGGCTCATCAAACTACCTTCGGTGGTATCTGGGATGCTTGCTTAGTTAAATTTACTCCTGCAGGGGTTCGGCTATGGGGCACCTATTACGGCGGCTCGGCTACAGAAGCATGGAGTACCTCAGCGGTTGCAGTTTCGCCAGTAGATGGTTCTGTCTATCTCACGGCAGGTAGTGCCTCCTCCAACAACATCTCCACCATAAATGCGCTGGCGGGCAGCTATGATGCTTTCATCGCCCGTTTTCGTCCAAATGGTCAGCGGGTTTGGGGACGATACCACGGAGGATCAGGAGAGGAGGGATTCTACGCTGTATCAGTAGCTACCGACGATATGGGAAATGCCTATATCGCCAGCTATACTACCTCCACCAACCTACCTGTGCTGAATGCTCATCAGCCTACCTATGGCGGTGGTCCTTGTGATGCTTTCATGGCTCGGTTTGACACCGCAGGAAATGTAGTTTGGTCCACCTATTACGGCGGCACTGGGGATGATGGATTCAATAAATACTTTGCGAACTCCATCCGCCGCACCGCTAATCTCTTTCTCGTCGCAGGTGTCACAGATTCTCCCAATAACATTGCTTCAGCCGGCGCTTATCAGACTACATTGGGGGGAGGGTTTGACGCTTTTCTGGTATGCTTTGATGAAAATGGAGTACAGCAGTGGGCTACCTACTATGGCGGTCCTGATGACGACTATGGCTATTCCGTTGGAGGAGATGGAGGAACAGGATTCTACCTTGCAGGTTTTACACTCTCTGCAGTAGGTATAGCCACAGCCGGTGCTTATGACGAGACCCATAATGGCGGACGAGATGCGTTTATTGTCAAGTTTCGCTGTGATGGCACGCGTGTATGGGGCACATATTATGGCGGATTTGACATTGATGAAGGCTGGGCTGTAGTTTCTAATGGGCGAGGTTCTCTTTACTTAGCAGGAGCCACGTCATCCTCTACAGGTATCGCCTCCCCTGGGGCCCACGATACCCAGCTTGATGGAAGTCGGAACAGTTTTCTTGTACGGTTTATAGATACCCTTGAACGCCGCGTAAGAGTAATCATTACTGACTCCCTCGCCTCTGTATGTCCAGGGCAAACAGGATATGTAGAAATCACTGCACAAGGGGGAGTGCCCCCTTATCAGTATAGCATCCTACCTGCAGCCCCGGGCTGGCAGGCAAGCGGGTCATTTATGGGATTAGCGGCAGGGGTATATATCCTGCGCGTCCGAGACGCTTGCGGCTTTATAGATACCCTACGCTTTGAAGTGCGCGAACGGCCGCTTCCTCAGGTACAAATCATAGATTCGCTGACGGAGTGGTGTGGCAGCGATCCCCAAGGGTTTCTTGTCTTACAGGGCATAGGAGGCATCCCCCCCTATGAATATCGCATCGTCCCTGGCTTCCCTTTCTACAGCCCGAATACCATTTATACAGGGCTGGCTCCACGCACCTATACAATATACGTCCGAGACTCTGCAGGATGTGAAAATAGCCGTACGATAGAACTGCGCTCCTTAGGGGACCTTCAGATACAGGTATCTATTGACTCTATCCTTTGTGCAAGAGGGCAAGGAGGCATCACAGTGCAAGCCAGCGGAGGGGGAGGGGGACCCTTTACTTATACGCTCCTTTCTACGGGCGCAACCAATCAAACAGGAACCTTCCTGAATCTACCCGCAGGTACCTATCAAATCAGCATACAAGGTCAAAGAGGATGTCGGGATACGATAGAAGTATCCTTGGGAGAGCCGCCGCTTATCCAGATTCAATCCACCCAAATCACACCTGCCTCTTGCCCAGATAGCCGAGACGGAAGTATAACGCTCACGGTTATCGGTGGCACACCCCCTTATAGCTTCGTGTGGCGAGATAGCCAGGGAAATATCCTTCCTACAACTGGTCCCAGCCTGAGCGGACTCCCTCCAGGAATCTACACGCCAACTATCACAGACAGCCGAGGCTGTACCCTCATTCCTCAGTCGGATACAGTAGGATTTCAGGCTTGGGCGAGATGGGTAGATTTAGAGGCAGCACCCATCACTGAATGTCCCCTCCTTCGGATGCGCTTCACGCCGCAAGTAGAGGGCGCTGCTCCCCTATCGTTTGTTTTCACATGGCCGGATGGGAGTCAAGCTACCTTCAGTTCGGAAAATGTGATAGAATATGACTTCACCGCCTATGAGGGTACAGAGGCTCTCGTACGAGCTCAAGTACGAAGCGGTTCATGCAGCGCCGATACTACCATAACCGTTCGCCTGCCTATTTGTGAAGAGCTCCTTATCCCAAATGTCTTTACTCCGAATGGAGATGGGATAAATGATATATGGGCTATCCGAGTGGTAGGATTCCTGCGTTATACAGTACTGATATACGACCGCTGGGGAATGGAAATTTGGAGTAACAGTAGTGATCCTACTCGCTTATGGGACGGCCGCAATAAATCAGGTCAGCCTGTGCCCGAAGGAGCTTACGTGTATGTATTCCGTGCTGTGCGTCGGAATGGACAAGAGGTTCAGCGTACAGGCACAGTTACGGTACTAAGGTGAAGACTCTGACGACTATGATGATACGCAATTATTTGGGACTTGCGGGAATGCTGAGCACAATGGTTGCTCAGCCGTGAATTGTTAACGTACCTTCCTTGCCTCATAGCCATGGAGCTGGTACTACTTGCGGTAAAGGAAATAACCTTACCAGCTCCAATGCCCCTCTATGTGGCAGTGCTTCGTACTATGGCTCAGAAGATATGGTCTGGGTCTTCACACCCACGACTTCAGGGCAAGTTACCATTACGTTGACCCATCCCTCCTACGGGGCGTGGACAGGACTCATGTTATATGAGAGGGGGGAGCCTCTCGGGCTCAGGCTTGACGGGAAGCACCTGTATCGCTTATCTTCAAAATAGCTCCACTTCAAAAACTCTTATTGCTAACGTTTCAGCTGGGCAAACATACTACCTTCACTTAGATGCATGGGGACCGCCGGATTGTGGTGACTTCACAGAACTAACTATTTCAGCTCCCACTCCTCCCTTGCCTGCTATAATAAATGTGCCCTCTCTACCCTACAGCTCAGGGAGTGGCCCCACCTGCGGCAAAGGAGATAAGTTTAATGCCTCCACCCTCTCCCCCCTTTGTGGCAACAGTTCTTACTACAACTCGGAAGATATGATGTGGATTTTCACCCCCACAGCCACAGGTCAAATTAGTATTCAACTTACTTCTTCCACCACATGGACCGGACTTGTGGTGTATCAGGGAGGAACTTTTGATCCTACCACCAACACCCTGACAGGCGGTTCCTGCATAGCCTACGAGCAATCTCCTTCCAGTAACAAGACTCTCCGCCTATGTGTCCAGGCAGGTCAAACATATTATGGGGCCCTCCCTACTGTGGCCCTTTTATAAGTATCTCTGCACCTAACCCTAACCCTTCAGCCCCCTACTTTGTTCAAATACCTTCTCTGCCGTATGCTCACGGACCAGGTACGACCTGCGGCATGGGCAACAACTTCGATATAGGAAATTTGCCCGCCAACATGATTTGCGGCTCTCCCTTATATTACAGATATGCTCTTTTCTTTCACCCCTGCCAGCAGTGGTCCTATCACTATTGAGCTTATTATACCGGACTTGTGCTTTATGAAGGGGGTACTTTTGATCCCACCTGTGGTACCTACACAGGCGGCACTTGCGTCACAGCTGAGCAAAGCCCCTCGTCCAATAAAACTATTAGTACCTCGGTAACGGCAGGACAGACTTACTATCTCCTCTTAGACCAGTGGGGGCCTCCTTCCTGTGGTCCTTTCATAAACCTCACTATCTCCGCACCGCCTCCCCCTACGCCTCAGATTATCAATGTGGCGACTCTGCCGTATTCCTCAGGGCCGGGTAGTACATGTACTAGTCAAAACTGGTTCAGCCATACAAACACTCCCGTTTGCGGCAACCCGACTTACTATGACGGCAAGGATATCCTCTGGCGATTTCAACCCAATGCCAGCGGTGTGGTAACTATAGAATATCTGGAAACAATGCCCTGATGGTATATCGTGGCGGAATACCCAATACCTCTACTGGAGGTCTAATCGGAAGCACTTGTATAGCTTACCAACAAGACAACTCCCCAACTAAATCCCTTAGCGTGTGCGTGCAAGCGGGGGATACTTATTATGTTCATGTTGATCGTGCTCCCTCTCCAGACTGCGAGTCCTTTAGCAACCTTACCATCTCAGCGCCAGTAACTGTTACCCCTCCTATGACGATCATAAATACGCTCCCATACAATCATGGAGCGGGCACAACTTGTGGTTCTGGAGACAATATAGACGAGCGGAGGGTGCCTGTATGTGGAAATCCCATCTATTACAATGCAGGCGCTACTGGAGAAGATCGGATGTGGCGATTTACCCCTACGCAGTCTGGTTATGTACACATTCGGTTGCAGGGCACCCCGAGCGATGGAACATCTCTTACCGTCTATGAAGGCGGCTCCTTCTCTCCCTGCGGTCGTCTCGTCAATGCCACCTGTAAAGCAGCAGACCACGGTAGTACAGCAGACCTACGACATACTATCTGCGTACAAGCAGGAAAACCTTACTTTATCCTTTTAGACACCTTATCAGGGGGATGCGTAAGTTTCAGTGGGCTGAGCTTATCAGCGCCTGTGGCTCCCCCTAACCCTTCTATCGGAGTGGTAGCCATAACCGCCCTCCCTTATAGGCATGTAGCTGATTCCACCTGCAGAAAGGGTGATAAGGTGAATAGCTTCAATGTCCCTAACTCTTGTGTAGGGGGCCCCGCAGGCACCCTGCCCGACGGCGCAGAGGACATGATATGGGTATTTTCTCCTTCCGAATAGTTTTGTCAGGAGCGGATGGTAGTAGCCAATTGGTGCTATATAAGGGAGGACTTCCCAACCCTTGCCCGCCGCTCGGTACATTCACCTGCGAAGCTATGGATAACGACACCCTGGAAGTTTCTCTCCAAGCAGGGGAAACATACTATCTCCTTGCCGAATCTGCCTCCCCAGGATGCTTACGCTTTGACAGCCTCACTATCAGCCGCATTAGCACCACAAGTATCACAGAAGAACGCTTCCCTCTAGCCCTGGAAGTCTATCCTAACCCAACTTCAGACGCACTTCACCTCCGGGGATACCACCTGACCACAGAGCCGATTCTTCTAACCTTATGGAGTGTAACGGGTGAAAAGGTTCAAGAACATACTTTCTATCCTCAAGCGTCTCGGTGGGAAATGACTCTGTCTTTACACCATCTACCAAGCGGCTTATACGTACTTCAAGTTATGCAGGGAGAAAGACAGAAGCAATTTAGAATTCACCGCTTGCCTTATTAAGAGGAGAGAGCTTTTTACCCAAGAAATCTCTATCCTCGCGCCTCTAATCAAAGCTAAATCGATCGTTTTTCCCTTCACCTATACTCGCGAAGGCTTTAGAGGCTCCTTAGCACCAAACAGACGCTGAAAGGGAAGGCCCCTTCTCTCCCTTTACTTGACTTCACGAGACAGACACCCCTTAGCTGTCGGATCTCAGTTGCATCAGAAGATTTTCCACACTTTCTCTTACTCTTTGAGGCTCGATGCCCTCTATCTGCCGGCAGGGGATAGAGCGGCAGCCATACCATGAATCCCACGAACAGCCGAGCAGACAGCTTTCCCCACCCTCCCAAAACAAAGGCACTACCGAGGGATAAAGAGTCGCATATTCAGGACGAATTCTACGAAAGAGCCCTACCGTAGGCACATTTAGGGCTCCAGCCAAATGCAAAGTACCTGTATCCATCGTAACTACCACTCTGCTTAATGCTACCAGGGCCATCAGCTCCTCTACCGAGGTGCGCCCACTCCAATCGTGAAGTAATGGATACTCCAGCACCCCGAAAGTTTTAGACACCTTATCCGCTCCTACTACGATTATAGGCAGACCAATCTTAGAAATTTCCTTTATGTGGTCCCTGAATCTTTGAGGAGAAAGCGAGCGATTAGGGGTGGCAGAAAGAGGACTGAACAAAATAAACTCCTTTACACCAACTTTTTTCAGCTCGCTTTGCATGCGTTCAAGAACTTCAGGCACCACCCGAAGATGTGGTGTCTCCTCCCGAGGAGTTATATCGAATAGCTTCAATATCCCTAAGAAGACTTGAGGTGAAAGAAATCTTGCATCTGAGAACTCATACATATGAGTCACTAATCGGGGGAAGCGGGACCTTACGGAGTCTATGCGAATGGGAATAGCGAGCTGAGCTATGAGGGGGAGCCATTCGCCTCCTAATAGAATAACTCCTGCCTGAGGTCGGAGAGCCTTTATACCCCTTCTAATCCCTTGCCATTCCTTCAAGCTACGATAAGAAGTAGGAAAGGGAATACCCGTGGAGTGTATAATGAACTCGTCAATGTAGCCCAAGGGACTGAACAAAGCCTTCTGAATAGGACGAGAGAGCATAGTTATTTTAGCTGTGGGAAAAGCTTCCCTAAACTGCCTTAGAAATGGCACTGTCATCACACTATCGCCCAATAGTCCTGTACAAACCATCAGAACATTCTCCGCAGAAGCCACATCTGCAGAGGCGATTGGCTTCATACGAGTAGAAAGGAGACCCTTGAAGTATTGATAGCGATACCATACAGCTTGAGCGAGAGCCCCCAGCCGGCGTCTAAGAATAGCCCTAATTTCTGCCCCCTTGCTGCTACTCAGAACATTACCCCTTGAGTTAGCTACCCCCTCCCGCAAGGGTCAACAACTTAGACGTTTACTGCCTCTGCTCCAAAAGGAGGAGGTTTATATCGTCCATCAGCTTGCGTACCTGCACCGAATCCAATCCACTGTAGAAGCCGCGTATCCTCAGCTGCGGATCCACTAATACAAGCATATCGCTATGAACAAATCCCAGCTCACCTTTGGTAGTGTCTGCTTCTTTTGCCACAGGGATGAGGTAGCCCTTCACCGCTAAGCGATAAAGCGTCGTTTCGGGACCGGTAACGAAGGTCCAGCGCCTGAAATCTGCCTGATATCGTGCTGCATACTCACGCAGAGCCGCAGGCGTGTCCCGCCGAGGATCCACCGTGTAGGAAACAAGGCGAACCTTAACTGGCTTATCAGCCAGGAAGTCCTGCACTTTCGCCATTGCCTGGCTGAGCCGTGGGCATATGCCAGGACAGCTCGTGAAAAAGTAATCCGCCACATGTATCCATCCCCGCAGAGAATCCTGAGTGAAAACAGAACTGTCCTGCGTAACTAAGACAAAAGGGGGTAGAGTATGCCAGATTGTATCCCCCTTCTCATTGACCTCAAAAGGACCAAGCTTCGGCAGCTGTTTGTAGTGATTTTTGCCTGTACTTAGAAGGAGCCAGATGAGAAACGGTAGAAGAAAGACCAGTATCGCAACAATCGCAGCAAACTTTCCCTTCATCCCCCAAAAATGAGCTGAAATAGCTTAGCCCCCTCATACCACATCACCACAAAAAGTGCCATAAGGAGAAGCATAGGGCTAATAATCACCAGCGCCATGCTGGCTCGCTCATACCGCATATGCATAAAGTAGCCTGTGATGTAGAAAGCCTTAGCCAGCGTCATTAGGACAAAGACAAATGTTTTAGGATTCCCCTTTGGCACTGTAAACGCCACTAAAAACTCCATCGCAGTAATCACAAAAAGTATAATGAAAGGAATCCAGACCTTATCCCAAACGCTATGACCCGAAGGCAAGAGGAAATCAATAAGTCCCCGCGGACGTTTTTCTTCGGTGCTATGCTCTATCGCTGCCATAGGCTCAAACCAGGTAAAAGAAGGTAAATACGAATACCCACACGAGGTCCACAAAATGCCAATACAGACCTATATTCTCCACTCTATTGTAGTTACCCAGCTTATCAAAGTCCCCCCGCAGAATCTGAATAAGGACGACGAGATTCAGAATCACTCCGCTGGCGACATGAGAGCCATGAAACCCAGTAATCAGGAAGAAAAATTGTCCAAATTGAGGCGCTCCGAAAGGGTTAGAACCGAGTTTCGTACCACCCAAGATTAGATGGGTCCATTCCCAAGCCTGACACCCTAAAAAGGTAAGTCCCCCTAATATGGTATAAAAGAGATACAAAGCGGCTCGTTTGCGATCCTTATTATGGCCAGCCTCTACTGACAGAACCATCGTAACGCTACTCACAATCAAAATAAACGTCATCAACCCCACGAAAACCAGGGGATATCCATGCCCTAAGAAGGGAGCCGCATCAAACACATGTTCAGGATCAGGCCAGTTCGCAGACTTGAGCCGAACAAACGCATAAGCGGTCAAAAAAGAGCCGAAGGTAAATGCGTCGGAAAGGAGAAAAACCCACATCATGAGCTTCCCCCAGCTCACATTACCGAAAGGAGAGCGTCCGCCACTCCATGGCGAGCTCAATTCTTGCGACTGTGTAGCGACGGCTGCCATATATCTTTTAGAGTAATTGATTCAGCTGCAAAAATACAATGAGATACACCCACAGTACATCCAGCGCATGCCAAAATAGCCCTGCCATGCGCAGCCCCAACCATGCTTCTTCTCCTACCTGATACCGAAGGGCTTTGTATGTCCAATAGCCCATTACTATTAGCCCTGCCACTAAGTGAACCGCATGAAGCCCCGTGAAAATATAAAAATAGCTTATCGCTTTGTGATTACCCGCTAAAAAAAGCCCCTGCTTTACAAGCATTTTCCACCCAATGACCTGCCCCACCAGAAATAAAACACCCAAAGAAAAGGTTGCCATAAGCCCCACCTGAAGCTGCCAAGGATTACTGCGACGATACCCTTGATGACCCCAGTAAAAAGTAAAGCTGCTCAAAAGCAAAAGTATCGTGTTGAACCAGAAAACAGGAGGGATGGAAAAAGTTTTCCAGTACTCGCTAAACCGCTGAACTAAATAAGCGCTTGAGAAGCCGGCAAAGAGCATAGCCGTAGTAGCAAGATAAAGCCATAGCATAAGTTCTTTGGGGTGAAAGCGAACGCGGCTTTCCATCATATAAGTAGCCATAAGCCCAAATATAAAAGGATAAGATAAGCTGTCAGACTTAGTAAGAGATACCGCATAGCCTTCTGGGAAGTAAGCCAAAGCTGATAACCAGCAAATGCTGTGACCACCACACCGAGGACAAAAGTCCATAGCCAAAGACGCCACGGAAGAAAAGGTATGAGCAGAAGCGACAGGGTGGGAAGGAGCAAAATAGCCATACCTATTGCCCAAGCGTTCTCACGCAAACGCTGAGCAGGAAACGGAAGCATTCTAAAATGCGCCTTCTCGTAATCTGCTCGCGCAAGCCAGGCAATCACCCAGAAATGTGGAAACTGCCATGCAAACTGAAGCAAAAAAAGCGCTGCCAACGTAGAAGTAACCTGGTCTCGCACAGCCCAGTAACCAATAACCGGAGGCAAGGCCCCCGCTACCGCACCAACAACTACAGCTATCACACCATGCCGCTTGAGAGGTGTGTAAGCAAAAACATACAACACCCACGCAATGATCCCTAAAAGAGCCACACCCCATCGTAGCTTGAAAAGAAGAAGTACCGCTATGACAAAGAGAATAAAGGTGAAAATAGTTGCTTCCATCACAGACAAAAGCCCCATTGGTAGGGGACGATGCCTCGTACGCTCCATAAGGGCATCACTTTCCCGTTCCCAAATCTGGTTTGCTGCATTTGCAGACCCCGTCAGAGCATACCCTCCGAGAATCAACCACAAAAACTGCCATATATCAGAGAGTCCAGCCACCAAAGCCCCCATCACAGCCGAGAACACAACTACTATACTTAACCGAGGCTTTGTAAGCTGGAAATATAAACTCAACCTATGTAGAAAGCTGAGGGACAAGCTGATGAGTACCGCCATAAATGGAATACTTGAAGAAATATAGAGACATAAAGCCTGCGTTTAACGCAAATAAGGCAAACCACAGATGAAGCACCTGAGCCAATTCAGCGAACGAAATATAACTCATATATGCGCCAATCAAGACCTGTACTAAAAGCGCCCCAGTGGTAAGCATTGCCCACCGCCGAGCGAAAGGATGCCGAATAGGCTCTTTGAAAAGCCTCCAGTGATAATAGCCCCAAACTCCTAATACCACCCATGAAAAGGAGCGATGAATGTAGTAAATGAGAGAGTCAAGCCCAATATCTACACCTTTCTGAGTAATAATAGCTCGGAGACTTGCTCCAAAAAGCACTTGGACAAAAAGAAGCCCCAGTGCTGCCCAGCCCAAAAAGTAATATCCACGAAGTTCCCCTTCAGGAAATCTGGCTTTGAGCTGAAAAGTTTGCGCCCATGCCAGAAGCGCAGCAGCGGTCAGCCCGACAGAAAAGAGCATATGTAGCGTAACCATATGCTCCGCCAAATAAGTAGCTACTACGCGCCACCCTATGAGAGACTGAATAACGAGGAGCACCGGAATAGCCGTCGTATAGAGCAGAATACGAGGATAACTGCGCAAGAAGATCCACGCATATGCAGTCATGATCAGTACCGCTATCCCCGCAAGAACGCTAATGAGACGATTTATATATTCCGCCCATGTTTTGAGAGGGTCAAAAGGCTCCGCCAGACGCCCCGCCACAGCGAAACGCTGACGATAATCTGGTGGAAGCTGAGACTCTCGGACAGGTGGGATGAGCTGCCCATAGCAGGTAGGCCAATCTGGGCAGCCCATCCCCGCTTCCAATACACGCACACTACTTCCGGCAAAAATGACCAAAAAGAACAGTCCAAACACTCCGAGCGCTATCCACCGAAAGCGGTACAAGTGTCCGAGAGCTTCCATGCTTTTATCTTACAGAGGGAGGCTCTGGCTTTTGATTGAGAGATAAAGCGGGTGTCGTCGGTGCAGGTTCCGAAGAAACGACGCTCTCCTTCTCGCCACCCGAAGGCTCTTCCCTATCTATAACAGTGGCTGGATCAAAGTCTTCTTCCCACCACCGTACTCCCCGAGCAATGTCTTCATCGGAAATGTACTGAGGCACAAAATCCACTGGCATTCCCGGCTTTGAATAATCATAAGCCCAACGGTGCACTACTGGCAATTTACCTGCCCAGTTTCCGTGGATATGCTCCACCGGGGCGCTCCACTCTAAGGTAGTAGCCTTCCAAGGGTTGCGAGGTGCCTTTTTACCGTAAAACATGCTGTGGAAGAAATTATAGATGAAGATAAACTGAGCTGCTATCGTAATCAAAGCGGCTATTGTGATAAATACATTCAAATCCTGCCATTTACTCGTGAAAGCAAACTCCGTAAAGGCATAATAGCGGCGCGGCACCCCACCGAAACCCATGTAATACATCGGAAAGAAGACAAGGTTCGCCCCGATAAAAGTAAGCCAGAAGTGAATATAGCCGAGCCGTTCATTCATCATGCGCCCCCATAAACGAGGGAACCAGTGGTAAGTACCTCCGAACATTGCAAATACCGCAGATACTCCCATCACAAGATGGAAATGCCCCACCACAAAGTAGGTATTATGAAGCGGTATATCCGTAGGCGCCACCCCCAAGAAAAAGCCTGTCAGCCCACCACTAATGAAAAACGATACCGTTCCAATTCCAAAAAGCATAGGAGTATTCAAATGAATCCGCCCCTTCCACAGAGTGAAGATGTAGTTGAAAATCTTCATTGCCGAAGGAATTGCAACGAGTAAGGTAGTCGCTGTAAAGATCGACCCCAGCAGAGGATTCATTCCAGTAACAAACATGTGATGAGCCCAGACGATAAAGGAGACAAAAGCGATACCCAAGATAGAATAGACCATGATTTTATACCCGAAGATAGGCTTGCGTGCATGAGTGCTGATGAGCTCTGAAGCAATGCCCAGAGCAGGGAGAAGAACTATATAAACTTCCGGATGTCCTAAAAACCAGAAAAGATGTAGGTACAGGAGAGTACTCCCGCCCTGCTGAGGAAGAGCTTGCCCAGCGATATAGATATCGGACAAGTAAAAGCTTGTTCCCAAACTATGATCAAAAAGTAGGAGGATAAAAGCCGCCACAGCAGGAGGGAAACTTAAAAGCCCCAAAATAGCCACTGTAAAAAGCGCCCAAATCACCAGCGGCATGCGCATCGGCGACATGCCTTTTGTACGCATGTTTAGAACAGTGGTGATGTAGTTCAGCCCTCCCATAAGAACCCCTACTACAAAGAGGATAAGCGCTACTATCCATAGAATCATTCCAAGTCCAGAGCCCGGCATAGCCTGCGGCAAAGCGCTAAGTGGAGGATAAACTGTCCATCCCGCCGCGGCTGGTCCAGTCTCCACAAAAAAGGATGCCAGTAGCACGACAGTTCCCCAGAAGAAGAAGTGAAAAGATAGCATGTTGAGAAAAGGAGAGGCCATGTCGCGTGCCCCAAGCTGCAGGGGTATAAGAAGATTTGCAAAAGCCCCACTTAATCCTCCCGTCAGAAGCCAAAAGACCAAAATCGTCCCATGCATAGTTACAAGCGCCATGTAAAAATTGGGATCCAGACGCCCTTCTGGTGCCCATTTACCCAAAATAGTCTCTAAAAATGGAAAGCTCTTATCTGGAAAAGCTAGCTGTAGCCGAAAAATAGCCGAAAGAAGAATGCCAATGAACCCAGCCGTAAAGCCTGTGATGAGAAACTGTTTCGAAATCATCTTGTGGTCCTGGCTGAAGATGTACTTCGTCCAGAACGACTCCTTGTGGTGATGATCATGATGACCTTCATGATGGGTAGCCACCCCAGCCGCCGATATCGCTTGTGTCGCCATAGGCTTATAGGTTTATATTTGTCTTTGACGCAGTGAGAGAAGCAGAGGATGTTTGAATAGGCTTCTGCTGGGAGAGCCATTGCTGATATTCCTCCCAGCTTTCTACGATAACTTTCATGCGCATATTGTAATGCGCTCCGCCGCAGAGCTGATTACATGCCAGCTCATAGTCAAACTCTGGGTTGCCAAGTTTACGGCGCATCTCTTTGGTAGTGATTGTAGGCACCAGCATTACTTGATTCTTCTGTCCAGGTACCGCATAAATGTGGGTACGGAAATGAGGAAGGAATAAGGAATGAAGCACATCCTTAG